>NZ_JAWRXV010000423.1:0-332 GCF_046534875.1 Paraburkholderia sp. SIMBA_054
GAACACCGGAATCTGGATCACGACCGGCAGACAGCCGCCGAACGGATTCACCTTCTCGGTCTTGTACAGTTCCATGAGCGCGGCGTTCATCTTCTGCGGATCGCCCTTGAAGCGTTCGCGCAGCGCCTGCATGCGCGGCGTGATCGCCTTCATGCGCGCCATCGACTTGTAGCTCGCGGCCGACAGCGGGAAAAACACCGCCTTGATCAGCAGCGTGAGCAACACGATTGCCCAGCCCCAGTTGCCGACATAGCTGTGGATCTTTTCGAGCAGCCAGAACAGCGGCTTCGCGATGATCGTCACCCAGCCGTAGTCCTTCACCAGTTCGAGGC
>NZ_JAWRXV010000424.1:0-331 GCF_046534875.1 Paraburkholderia sp. SIMBA_054
TCTTCGAAGTGCACGCCCGCGGCGCCGGCTTCGATCATCGCCTTCATCAGTTCAAACGCGTTCAGCACGCCGCCGAAACCGGCCTCTGCGTCCGCGACGATCGGCGCGAAGTAGTCGATATAGCCTTCGTCGCCCGGATTCTTGCCTTCCGACCACTGGATCTGGTCGGCGCGCGTCAGCGTGTTATTGATGCGCTTGACGACGAGCGGCACCGAATTCGCCGGGTAGAGCGACTGGTCCGGGTACATTTCGCCGGCCACGTTCGCGTCGCCCGCGACCTGCCAGCCCGACAGATAGATCGCCTTCAGACCTGCCTTGACCTGCTGCATCG
>NZ_JAWRXV010000425.1:0-331 GCF_046534875.1 Paraburkholderia sp. SIMBA_054
AGAACTTTGGCTTCGACGAACATCTCGCTCACGCGCGCCGCTACGAGCGCGCGGTGGAATTTGCGGAAGTGGTCGAGGGGCTGTGGGACAGCTGGGATGAAGGCGCGTTCGTGCGAGACAAAGCAGCCGGGCGTTATTTCGATCCGGCAAAGCGTCATGTGCTCGATCATCGCGGCGAATTCTTCAACGTGCGCGGGCCGCTGAATGTCGAACGCTCGCCTCAGGGCAGGCCGGTCGTCGTGCAGGCGGGTTCCTCGGAAGCAGGCAAGGCGCTCGCAGCGCGTACCGCCGAAGTGATCTTCACCGCGCAGCAAACGCTGGAGGACGCCGT
>NZ_JAWRXV010000426.1:0-330 GCF_046534875.1 Paraburkholderia sp. SIMBA_054
GTTTAGACATATTCCTAAAGGCGTCCCCCTCAAACGCTGAGGTAGACCTTGCGGATATCGCGGCCGACTTCGTCGCATCCGCGTGTCCAACAACGGCATCTTCAACAATGAAGAGAAAGCCTTGGCGAACGGCGCCAAGCAGCATGGCGATGAGGCCAACGCAGCGGGCGTCTACTACATCCTGAATCCTGAGACGGGTAGCCCGATTGCAGAGATGCTCTATGCGGGATACAGCAAGCTCAATGGCTTGCTCAAAGGGAGGCTTCCGCTTAGCGGGGCTGAGCGGGCGAATATTGATATCGCGAAAATAGCGACAGATGAAGGCGCCCT
>NZ_JAWRXV010000427.1:0-330 GCF_046534875.1 Paraburkholderia sp. SIMBA_054
CCCATCTGCTGGATAATAAGCCCCGCCGCCAATGAACCAAGACGGGCGCAATCTTCCAGTGAACGCTCGTTCGTATAACCGTAAAGGAAACCCGCTGCGTAGAGATCGCCTGCGCCGGTCGTATCGACCAGCGCGTCGATTTCAATGGCAGGAACCGTCAAGGTCTGGTCGGGCGTGACAACGACAGCACCTTTTTCCGAACGGGTGATGATCGAAAGCGCGCAGTCCATGCGCATGGAGGCAATCGCCGTTTCAAGCGACTTCGTCTTATAGAGCGACTTGGCCTCATCCTCATTGGCGAAAACGATATCGACAGTGCGTGAGCGCATG
>NZ_JAWRXV010000428.1:0-330 GCF_046534875.1 Paraburkholderia sp. SIMBA_054
CTCAGCAACATCGTCGCCCCGCGATCCATCTTCGAGGAATACCTGAAGTGGGGATACCCGCACTGGTTCCATTTCGTGACCGGTTCGCTGGAACTCATGACCGCTGTTCTGCTGACGCGAGCACGGACGCGGCTGTGGGGCGCGGCGCTCGGCTGCACCGTGATGTTGGCCGCGCTGGCAACCGTGACAGTGCACGGCGAATACGGACACGCGGTGGCGCCGCTCGTCGTGGCGATACTATCGATTGTTGTCGGCTGGATTGCGTGGCGCAAGCGGCTCGCTGCGGGTTCTGTGGTTGCGGCGTAAACCCTACGCGGCCGTCAAGCGCTT
>NZ_JAWRXV010000060.1:0-62204 GCF_046534875.1 Paraburkholderia sp. SIMBA_054
GCTGTTGATACGTTCTTCTTTTTTGCATGTGCGCACCTTACACGAGGAAGGTGTTGCACTTCAGATTTGATAGCGCCCCGAGAAAGTCGAAGCTCGTGTGCGGATAGTCATTCTTGCGATTCCCATCCCGACAGTACACGATCCTCGTCTTCTCCGGATGCAATTCCAGACCACAGGCCTTCAGACGCGCACCGATTGCCTCCTGCAACCGTCTGGCTTCGGCTTCGCTTTTACAGTGGACCAATCCATCATCCGCATACCGCACGAACGACGTGTCCGGAAAGTGCCTCGCCATCCAGGTATCAAAGGCATAATGCATGTAGAGATTGAACAGTACCGGGCTGACGACACCGCCCTGCGGCGTGCCCTGCGTCCGCGACACCATTTCCTGTCCCCTCATCATCGGCGCCTTCAGCCAGCGTTCCACGTACAGCTCCACCCATGTGCAGCGGGCATGTTGCCGCACCGCTTTCATCATGAGTTCGTGATCAACATGGTCAAACGCACCTTTGATGTCAAATTCCAGTACCCAGTCGTATTTCCAGCATCGACCCCGAACAGCAGCAATCGCGTCCAGCGCCGACCTGGAAGGACGGTAAGCATAGGAATCAGGATGGAAACAGGGCTCTACCTGCGCTTCAAGATGATTGCGTGCAACCGCCTGGGCAACGCGGTCCGCCACCGTGGGAATCCCCAATAACCGCTTGCGGTTCCTGTCGTTGCCCTTCGGAATTTCCACGCCGCGCACCGGCGGGGGGAAGTAGCTCCCTGAAGACATCCGGTTCCACAGCTTGTACAGATTGCGTCCAAGCCGCTGTTCAAATGCCTCGATGGTCTGCCCATCCACACCATGCGCGCCATGGTTCGCTTTCACCTGAAGCCATGCTGCCCACACTGACTGCTTCGTTATTGCAAACGGCCTCGCTCGACTCATCGGCTCATCCCATTGTCTGGTTGGCCCACAGGTCTTGCCGGATGACGCATTCCCTTCGCTCCACCCCCATTACGAGGCTTCATCGCTACTACGAAATGCTCCGCCCCTGTACCCCGCATCGGTACTCTCGCTTTCTTCGAGTCCTTCAAATCAAGCTTCTCCCTTCGCATCGTGATGACAGGTTCCTATGTTCCATTCGATCGCCTGGAGTAACGTCACGCCGTCTATATGCCGGTCGCCACCAAGCCAGTCATCAGGCTTCCGCTTGGTTCTTCCCAGGGTGCAGCGTGAACCCTGGTTTTGACGACGAGTGGAAAAAGCTATCGACACCTCATCGACGGTTCGCTTGCGCTCGTCTCGTTATTCCCTACCTGACGCATTCCCTGCGCCTTTTCCTTCAACGCTCACCACCACGCCTCTTAAACGCAGCAGCTTGAAGTGGTTTGATGCCTTCTCCTGAAAGACGACATCGAGGGGCCCACCCTCATCGATCAAACAGTTTTCATAGCACACACGCCGCCGCTTTTTTTGTGATGTCGAGCTCCATCTTCAGGCGAGACACTTCCGCTCTTAACCGTGCCAGCTCCATCTGCTCTGGACTGACCGGCTTCGCTCCGGCTCCGGCCAGTTTGCCTTCCCTGTCCGCCTTGACCCAGTTGTGAAGAGTCTGCTGCACCACGCCCAGCGTCGCCGACACCGCAGCCAGACTCTGCCCGTTTTTCACCAACCGGACTGCTTCCAGTTTGAATTCGAGCGTGTACTGCGCCCGCTTTGCCTTGACCGTCATCGTTTCTTCTCCTTGCTTGAGTTTACACACTCAGCAAGGGATTCGTTTTTTGGGGGCAAGGTCAGTCAATCTGCCACCGGCCCTGCTATCGCCACAAAATTGGCAGCCGTCGACGCCATCGGAATCTGATGATCCGAGCTAATGCGACGGTGCAACTTTTTTGCGTGGCTGCATTCGCTTCCTGACATGACCTACTAATCCACGCCGCCACGAATCGTGAAACAATGTCAACAGTAGATGAGAAGGGACGCATCGCCGGTTTGGGCTTGATTGTCTAGTATCGCGCTTACGTTCCGCGACGCCGCGACATGGATACACCTTCCCATGCTTGTTGGAGAAATTTCAATGTTAAAGCCTGATTTCCTTACTCTTGCAGACGATCCAGTGTTAGATTTTCTGAACACAATTGCGCAAGGGGAAAACGGCCTATACGAATACTTGGAGACCGACAAAGACGTAGTTGATTGGCTCAGAACGATGGGCGTTCGAGGTGATGACATTGCATCGGACTTCAAACGAGGTTCATTGGCGAATGCCGCGCGCAGACTACGCGATGTGATCCGGGAACTCGTGTCACAGAAAAAATCCGGAAACCTGGTTAATATTGCCGCACTCAATTCCTTCTTGACTCGTGGCCGGTATCACGTTTTCTTGACACGACGTGTTGATGGTCACTTGGAGGTGCGACATGAGTACGAAAAAAATACGCCAGAGCAGGTGTTGACGCCAGTTTCGGAAGCCGCGGCCCAGTTGCTAGTCAACGGAGATTTCGACCTGATCCGAAAATGCGAAGCTGCCGATTGTGTGCTTTGGTTTTATGATCGGACTAAGGCCCATCGTAGACGTTGGTGCAGTATGGCGATGTGCGGCAATCGGCGAAAAGCGGCCAATTTTCGGATACGTCAACGGCAGGTTGAAAGGTGTGATTAAGTCACACAGCGGCTGCATCACCACGTAGCTGCCGATTCATTCACGGCGAAATTCAACGATAGACTCGAGAAACATCGAATCTCGGGCGTCCCGTGCACACGCCGCCCAGATTGCGCCTGTCCAAATTCTTGCCACGGGTCACGATGACCCCGATCTCTCACGACCCGTCTCAGTGACTGCTTCGCCCGGAGCGACCGATCTGATTTGGTCCCATCACGGTTGAAATTTAGACTGAGTAACCGGTATATGGCCACTTTAAGGGTGCCTCGATACTCAATGTGCGGATGGGTTCAAACTGCTCCTATGTGCGGTACTGGCGACCGATATTAAAGTCTATTCAGTGGGCCGATAAATCCCTTAAGACGCAAAGCAGGACTAATGTGAATGTCGCGCATTTTCTTCTCGCCTGCACAGCCGCCGGCCTAATGGGGTTTGCAAATCAGCGTGGCGAAACGTGTGCCGTGTCCGCCATCAGGGAGTTGGTGGACTATCAGCGCGCTAACAAAATCGCCGCCCTCCTTGAAGCGTCGGTCTGGTCTGGCGCAGGGTTCGTAATACTGAACGTAGTCGGCATGATCACCACAACGCCTCTGGACTACGCACGAGGTTTGCATACTGTGATTGGAGGTGTGTTATTTGGAGCGGGTGCGGTGGTGAACGGCGCTTGTATCTTCGGCACAGTCGCACGTATCGGTTCCGGCGAGTGGTCGTATCTGAGCATGCCTGTTGGATTTTATTTTGGCGCACTCGTGGCGGTGCTTTTACCCGTTCCTCGGGCATTGGGTCAGGAATCAGTTCTTTTCTCTGGGGAAAATTGGAAGGTGGCATTGGCGCTCGGGTTCGTCTTCGTGAGGATCTTTATACATAAGTTGGAAATCGTTAAACGCAATCGAAGCACGCTGGAACACGTCTGGTCGCCACATGTTGCAACGACTATCATCGCCATCAGTTTTCTCGTTGTATTTGCTGTGGCAGGAAACTGGAACTACACAGACATTCTCGCTGATTTCGCTCATTCCACAAAATCCGGTTTCGGTGGCGGGTTGAAGTTAGGCTGGAGGCTGCCGCTCTGTGGCGCGCTATTCGCAGGCGCCCTTATTGGCGGAGCTACGGCGGGGCGCCTCCGATCGTCAGTTCCCGCCTTCGGCTTAGTCATTCGCCGTCTCACGGGTGGCGTAATCATGGGCGTAGGCGCATCGCTGATCCCCGGTGGGAACACGGGGTTGATATTAGTGGGGGTGCCTCTGCTTTTCCCGTATGCGTGGGTCGGTTTGATATCGATCTTTATAACGGTCTACGCGCTTCTACGAATCTCCGGCCGCACTGCTCATAGCAAAGTAAGAACGCAATCTCTCTGATCACGAAAATTCAGTTCTCCGCATCGCGCATGCGTAGGCCGTAATGATTCTGCCACTACTCTTCCCTAGCAACCACGGGCGAAAGCGCGATCGTGTTGTCACTTTTATTTCACTTCGAATGAGAGTGTGCAAAAATTGGGGAGAGATTCGTTAGGATTTCAGAACTTACTGCATGACTGCTCGGTCTGTCGTGTCCATTGGCCCGGTGCATTTGCCGTAACCGCTGTCGGCAGTCTTGAATGTCGAGATGCGACGGGGCGAGAATTCCCCGTTCAACACCGCAACCCTGACCTGTGCCATGCAATGTGCCCCTTCGTCTGTCCAGCGCATCTGTCGCTTCTTGGCCATACGGCAGCTGACGACCTGGTTCACCGCGGACTCGGCGATACTGCTGCTGATCGGCAGGCCCTTGCGATGCCGGGCTCCGTAGTTGACCAACGTGCCCGCGTTCTTCTTCAGGTAACTGGAGACAGTGTTCAGATTCCACCACAACGTATTGAATTCGTATCCCTGTCTTGCCAGCAGCCGAATGTCCAGTGCCTTGATCCGCTCCAACGCCTTGCTGCCCTTTCCATGCCAGACCAGCCATTTGGCGTGGATGATCTCGGCTTCCACCGACTCCCGTTCCATCGAGTCGATCATCTTGCTGCCGAATACGGAACGCTCCGCCGCCCTGAACTTCATCGCAATATGAAACCAGTCGAGGATCCGGCCGCGCGCCAGCTGACTGCCCTCAACGGTCTTCCCGAACTCACCGGCGTCGTCGCTGATTACAGTCACGCGTTCATCGCTAGCCACACCGTACCGGCTGAGGAACTGATCGAGTCGCGCTGCGGCCGAGGTCACTTCCTTGTGCACATAGGCATACAGCTTTGAGCGACTATCAGTGAACGTCGCCCGTCCCGCGACGATATTCACGTGGCGGCCAGGGTCTCTCCCGGGGTCGCAATTGCGCAGCCACGCCGAGTCGACGCTCACTGCGGCGACATGACTGCACTCGCGAACCGTTTCGTCCGCAACAGACTGGGGCAGTTGCGCAATGTCACGCTCGATTTCAGCGTCAAGCTGCTTTCCAAGGTCAAGAATTCTATCCCGGATGCCACTCGACGAGATGCCGTTGTCCAGCGGTAGCACTTCCTTGAGCATATTCGTCGCCTGCCGGTAGGGCAAATGAGCTGCCCACTTCGCCTCAAGGTACTCCAGCTCAGGGGTGACGCGCGTGGCTAGCGCTTTCGACAAGGGGTGCACCACATGCTGCTTCGTCTGCGCAGTCCCTCGACACGCACATGACCACAGTCGCGGACTCTTCATGGTCACTTTGCCGTAGACGGTGCGCATCACGGTCGAGCGGCTGTCTTTATGCCTCAAGGCCGCACCGCAGCTCTCACAATGAGCCTGGCCTGCGAGCCATCGCTGCACCTGTTTCGAAACAAGTTCGATCTGCACCTTCGCCAGCAGCGAACGCCCTTCCGCGAGAGACAAGCCCAATTCAGCAATACTGCAATCAGGGCGCTCAACGACGGCCAGAACTCCGTCGCCCTCCTCGACTGTGTCACTGTCTCCGTCGACCAACCTTGCTTCGATGATCAACCGCATGGCTAGCTCCCACCGTTGCGAGACTGGTAAGCCTACCTGAAGTGAAACCGGCGCCGCCACCGAACGGCCCCCTTGGGAGCCTCCCCAACTTCTGCACGCTCTCTTTCGGGTGCAAATAAAATTGTCAATTGAAAATGACGCCAGCTTATACGGCTTGTCTTCGACGGGATTCTGGATTGACAGACTTATTTTGATCGACGGCACCGCGACGCCGCGAATTGACAACTTTATTAGCGAAGTTGTGACAACTTTGCTTCGGTCTACGCGTCACGGCTCGAGAATTTCGAGCCCGTTTTCGGCACACCATTGCCTCAGCGCCCGTTCGACAGAGTCGGCTTCAAACGAATACCAGAGATCGAGAACGCCTTCGCGCTCCAGCAAATCCTTGAAGCGCGCGTAAGCTCCTTGCCGTCGGAAAAATCCTTCGACCTGGTCGTAGCACGCAGGCAACTCCTGTGCGACAAACCGCAAGGCGAGAGTTTTTCCAAGATCAAGATCGTTCTTATGCGGTATCGCAAGGTATCGGTCCGAAGTTTCAAGGTCGTCAGGAATTTCCTCGTCGAAGGCGTCGTTGGAATCAGATGTCCAATAGACCTTGCCCGTATCGAGCGAGACATACGCGTTGTGCTCCATCGGCGCCGCGTAGTTAACGAAGTCGAAGGCCATAGAAAGATCGTCGAGTTTGACTGCGACCATGGCTCTACTCCCATAGGTTGGAACGTGCGAGTTGGACGGGCCGGGCGATATTCGGCGCCCCGCTTTCGAAGACCGCCCAAGTCCGGATGATCGGAACCAGCATTTGCCCGGACGTCGCGACACCCTTCATCGCGGCGAATTTCGCGCGCGAGAAACTGATGGCGAGCGTCGCCGCGCAATCTAACCGCAAGGACAACGACACCATGAACGAACAGAAAGCGCTCGCGCCGTGGCCGTTTTGCGGCGTTGTCCCAAGGCCGGTGTGCGGAGCCCGAAACTTCGGCATATCAGAGCCATTCCGGGAAATCCGTATGCTTATCCGGATCGGTTGTCGCACCACTGGATCGCCCAATGCTGCGCCGCTTCGATAGCGTCCGCGTCGGAAGGATATTGGCCAAGGTCACCCGAATACTTCACTTCTACGGCATCTCCGTCCACCAGGGCGCGCCGATAGATCTTTGCGCGGGCGTAGTAACGGCCACCTTCATCGCGAGGCGACGCGTCGATGTAAAACTCCCTGTAGTCGAACTGCATGGCTGTCTCCGAAAAGGTGTTCTACTCGTCATCGCGCTGGACAAGCTGCAAGCGCCCCGCCGCGTCTGGACCGATGTTCATCAGCCTGTTCCGGTAGTCACAGTCGCGACAAATAAAAAAAAATCCGCTTTCGTCGGTTTGGGCTTCGATCTCATCGAAGGCAAAACGTGCATTGCAGTTTCGGCAGGTCCACATGGCTATCTCCGTCGCCGTTTTCGCCGCTTCGGCGGTTGCCGGGGTTCTGAAGGCCGGCGCGGCAATTCAGGATTCCTGTTCTTTAAGCAATTTGCTAGCAAGGGCGCGCGCTGCGTCCCGCGCCTGGTCCTCGTGCGCGAAGTCAGTTTCGGTTTCGTGCGGATCGTCCGATTCGGGTTCGGCTCCCACTTCCCGGAGATGAACAATTCCGCGATAAGAGCCTGCACCAGTCTTCATCACACGGACTCGTGCGATGTGCGTGTGAGTCGCGTAGATCTCATCTTCCACGACGCTCTCCCATTCGCTCTCAAAGGAATCGTAGCATGAGCGACAGCATCACGAATCTGGTGGAGCGGCTGCGCACGTTGCCGGATCGCGCCTTGTGGCACGAAGCCGCCAACGCCCTCGAACAGCGCGCCTCGCGCATCGCGGAACTGGAACATACCGCTGTCAATGCGAAGCCGGTTGGATATTTCCTCAACGTCAATCAGCCGGGCATGAAGGTGCGCTACTCGCAAATCAGCGAGAAGTTCAGGAATCGCAAGGACGTGTTTGCCTTCTTCCCACCCCCTGTCGCTGACAGCGCGATGGAGAAGAATGGGGAGCGGTATCGGTACCCGCGGGACATCAACAACCCAGACGCCCAGGTGATCGTCGAAATGCATGACGGCGAAAGGCTTGACGTCGCTGTCGACACCGCTCCTGCTACATCCGCAGAGAAGGGAGCCGAAGAGTGATTGCCATCCTTCACCGAGACACAATTCTAGTGCGGGAACCCGGTGTTGATCACGTCTCGCGCCCGCGGTTCGTCATCGCGAATTGCCGGTTCGTAAAGACCGACAATTATCTTGTCCGGTGGATTGACGATCTACAGGTTCGGGATCAATGAAGATTTCCCCGTCGAAAATCTGGTACTGGAGCTTTCATAGACCGGCGATCCGTCCAGCCTCGTGACAATGCCGCGCGCAACATACCCCTCGATCTCTCCGGGCGATCCAGTTCGATACTTTGGCTGAACGTTGATGACCAGTCGATATGGCGGCGCATCAATCTCGCGTTGCGTCGGCGACGACATGACGCTCTCCTAACTTCCAGATAGTTCATTTCAAGCTTTCAATGAAAAACATCAGGCTACAAGACATGTCAGCATGATCCTGGTCATCGCCCCGCTGCGTCAAGAGAGGGTTGTTCAATCGCCTGACGATCACACATGAACCACGTAGCAGATCGGTACCCGACAGGAAATCAGTCGGATCGTTCCGGTATGGGCGAACGCGACGTTCCGGCCAAAAACCGGCGAAGCCGACTCTCGGCGTCGATCACCTTGTGTAGCGGCGCAACGGCGACCTGGGCGTCATGCAACACCAGCCGCTTTTCAAAGGCTGGCACGGCATCCTCTGCGAGCACCCATTCGTTTGACGCCTGCGCCCGCTCAAGCGCTGCCTCGACGGCATATTCGCCTGTCTTGAACTGCCCGACCGGTTCGCTTCCATAGCCGTCCCGCTGGAGGAACCACGCAACGTACGCGGTCCGCATCAGTTCATTAAACAGATGGCCGTTGCCATGCCGCCGCGCCAGGCTGCAAGGGCAAGGTGATGGGACAAGGACTGGTCCTGCGCGCGGAGACCTTGTCCATCGGCAACAGCATCGCTTTTGTCAGCGTCCGCCGGGGGTGGGTAACCCGTCCCCGGCTTCGCTTCGAACTCAAGTCGCTGCCAATGCACATCTGGATGATCGCTCTATTTTAGCGGGGCTTTTCGCGTTCGCGAGACTCCGGGGGACGACGTTGGAGTGAAACGCAATGTCCTGGTCCGGATTGCGCCTCACCAGCATTCCCGACGCCTTGCATCTGTCACGTGAGCTTCCGCGGTTGAGCCCGGAACGGAAGGTGCGCAGGTGCATGAGATCCTCGCAGGAACTGGTGGGGCGCAGGGTGGACAGATTGACCGGCAAATGCCAGCGGGACGCCCCGGCATACCGCCGTTCAAGGTTGCCCGTATCCGTTACGTGGCATGGCCCGGGGCTATTGCGCGGTATGCTGCGCCTGCTGGGTCCCCTTCAGGCGCTGCTTGACCTCATCGTCGAGGTCGAAGCTCGATTTCACGCCGATGTCGTCGAAATGCGCCTCGACCCACCGGTCCGCGGCGCGCGCACCGGCGTCGCGCAGTGCGCGGAAGAAGGCGAGCGATGGCGTGTCCTTGGAGGCTGCGCCGATCTCGTTCATAAGTGCATCGTCTCGAATCACGTGAAAACGCTTTTGCGTGTAGCCGCCACCCGTGAGCAAGCCCCTGGCGATCAGATCGTTGACCAGCCCGATCTGCCGGACGGCTAGCACCCATGACGCACCGAAGCTGACCTCGTTGATCCGGTTGACGATCTGGCGGGGCCACTTCGGCGGCCCGTCGATGACGAGCGGGTCGATCAGAACCGTGAGCAGATCGTCGCCGTGAGCAAGTAGCGGATCGAGCGCCGGGTTCGCCATGTATCCGTCGTCCCAGTAGAACTCGCCATCAATTTCCACCGCTTCGAAGAGCGTCGGAAAACAGGTGGACGCCATCAAGGGAGCAGACGAGGCGAGATCGGGCGGGCCGAAAATGCGCAGCGAAGTGCGGTTCACGTTTGTGGCCGCGACAAAGAGCTGCGGCGCCTGGCCGTCCGGATGCTGGAGCAGCCCGTAGTCTCCGATGACTGCGTCCATGATCGTACCGATCTCGTCGCGCAGCCAGGGTGTCAGATACGGCGAACCGACTTGCTGGGCCATGCCCTGAACGATCACGAACGGGTTGTAGTCGACGTTCCACTCGCGCGGCGAATGGGACGCCGGTAGCGGCCAGTTAAGCGCGGGCGACCAGTACGATTTCCCGGCGACGGATTCCCACAGCTGCGTCAGGCGCTGGCGCGCCTGCGCCGCACTCTGGTTCAGGCCGGCCGTGCACGCTGCTCCGTTGAGAGCGCCGCCACTGGTGCCGCTGATGGCGGCAATGCGCAGCCGTCCGGCCGCGACTTCGTCCAGCAGCCGATCGAGCGCCCCCCATCCGAACGCGGCATGTGCGCCGCCGCCCTGCAGGGCGAGGCATACCGTCTTCGGCGTATCCTTTGCTGGCATCGTTAGCCTCCGTCACGCCGCCATGGGGCGCGCCTTCGTAAATAAATTAATCTTTGTAGCGTAGGACAAGACCCGCAAGTGTCAACGGGCGCATGGGTTCGCGTCTGTGGCGGGGTGACAGACGCCGGCCGGGCTTTCATCGGTGCCTTCGTCGATGAACCCAGCCGGGCATGGGGCCGGGTAACATCGGTTGGACTTTTGGTGTTGTTGGCTGAAACACGAACCGGTCAGGAACGATGTCTCGCCTTGCGAGCGATTACACGTCGCCCATCGATCCATTGCCATCCGGTTCGTTATCCTCATCATATCCGCCCGGTCGGCTCAGGGGTCCAATTCCCGTGGTTCGTCGACTGAACGCACGCAGCCATATTCCGCCACGTAAGTGTTTTATGCCCCCCAGACGTCGGTCCGTCGCGCCTGGAGCTGTGTCGCACGCGAGAAGGCCGGTTGCGGGACAGGTCGATATTCCGCGGCTGCCAGGCCTCCCGGGTTCAGGCACCCGGGCACCTTGAGCCGACCGGTTCAGCTCATAGGCGCCGACACGGATCACGTCTGGACCTTCGCAAACAGTAGCCCCTTCGCACCCTGCGGTAGTGCCCTGCCCTGCCGGCCTGCGGTGATCAGATCCGCGGAACAGCTGCTGCGCCCGTCGCGACGCCCACCCGCGCTGAATGAAAGGGAGGCGGTGGGTAGGCATGAAGGACAACGACGCTGGTCGCGGTTGCCATGTGCCCGTCAGCGGATCCCTTCGTGTTGCAATGCCTTGAGCGGTGGCTCTGTCCAACTACCGATACCAGAATCGACAATTTTTCACCTGCCCGGCGAAGCAGAGGAACTTCTGCAACTACCATAGCTACCGGGAGCGCCTCCCGGCGAGCATGGTTCCGCGACAACGCGGGGCGCCACAGTGGCAGCGGTATCGATCGCGCAGGCTCTTTGAGCGGGGTTCGTGGCTCACCAGGGCGTAATCGATGCTCAGTTCCTCGCCCGACGCAATATGCCGCCCGGCGCGAATGAATATCCGCGTCCCGTCCAGTTCCGGCAGACAGTTCGGCTCGCACGAGTGATTGATCCACCTTGCATTGTTGCCGCCGAGCCCACCATCGATGACGTATCCATTGCCCAGATCGAACAGGAACGTATGGTCGGGCTGAGCGGGGTCTTGCGACACAGCACGCGCTGCACTCTCCCACGGCACGAGTTTTCCCTTGTACTCGCAAACCAGGTCGCCCGTGGCGATATCCTGTGTCGCAAAGACGCCTCTTCCATGGATCGGTGACTTGCGCACCGCTATACGACGACGGCCCGGCATTTGAACCCCGGATGACTGACAGACGCGACTGCCGTCTGATTGACGGCCCCGTGATGAGGAAGTCTATCGATTCCCAACCTGTGATGGGGCATTGCACGACAAGCGGGGACGACGGGGAAGCCGGGTCGAGGTCTCGCCTACCCGGCATCAATCGGTTGTTTTGGGGGTAGCCAGGGCGTGCGACACCGGGGATCGCAGTCGTGCCGGTCAGAAATGCAGAGGGCCGTTGGTGACCATCAGCACCGCCCATCCCGGCAGGGCAACGCCGAACGGGGTGCTCAATCGGCGGCCTTGAGGCAGATTCTTTTCAGCCGACATCGCCGCGCCGAGCGTCAGCATCCATCCTGTGCGGCCGGTGCCGACCGCAAACATCAGGAACATCAGCGTCCAGCAACATCCGACGCAAAACAGCCCGTGGCGATCCCGGGCAGGAAACTGTTGCGACGACCGTTCCGCCGCGCCACTGCCCGCTTCCTTGAGCTTGCCTTTACCCTCACGTACCTCGAAATCTGGCGCGGCTCGCTCGACCGCGACCCGCGAATTCCGTCGCCCGTGAAGCGCTGGCTCACGGGCGCGGTTGGAAAGACGTGTGCCGACGACGCACCGCACCGAAAGGTGCTGGCCTCCCGCAGGGCGACTGGCCGGTGGTCCCGGCGATTCAATGCGGGAATGCAGGGGCGGCAACGCGATCCAGTCCTGCGGACCGACAAAGCCTTTTCCGTTGCTGATGCCTGCCGCTAGTCGGTCATCACGCGGGCGCGCAGGTGCTGGAGGGTTGCCTTCAGTTGTCGGCGCAGCTGCGGACCATTCGTGACCAGATGCCCCTCACGCTCGAGCCGGTCAAGCAGATCGATCTCACGCAACAGGCGTTCGATTGCGCTGTTCGTGTCGTCAGCTTTCTGTTCGGCCATAGACTCCGCCCTTTACTCTGCTTGTAGTCGGAAAATAGTATAGGGGACGGGTGTGGCGCCGGGATGTCGCTGAAATTATTTCCGGGGGCGCATGGCACCGGCCTGTGGTGATAACCCGCGTGTCACCGGGCTCGCCACGGTTGAAACTCCGTCGCGCGCCCTCCTCGCCCGTGCTTCGACGACCAGTCACATGGCTTGCCTACTACCGCGTCGAAACCGGTCTGCCCAACGCGACACGAAGTCGGTACCGCTGCCCTTAAGCGCAAGCGGCACCCATGCCACACGATCAGCGCAGTTCCGATTCGCACTCGGGCTTTGATCTTCCTCTTGCGTCGGTCTCACGTTTACCGCAATCAGCCGCGACGTTACGAATAACGTATTGAACACTACATTTCGGTGCGAAACTTGCAAGAGTGCGCTTCACCGGCGGCCACTGGCTGCCGACGGACCTCGGCCTGTCCTTTTCCGTGAAACATTCGACAAATGACTCGAATAAAGATCACTAAATCAATGATTTATAACTTTTTATCCGCCGCCCCGGATGTTTCACGGACGACCGACCGGGCAACGCTGGTGATTGACATTACCGCCCATTATGTTGAGCTTCAGCATGTTTGCGAACCCTACGCTCGCGGCGGCATACCAGCGCGCTCGCGGCGCTTGATGGGCGGGCGTACCTGTTCCACCTTGCGTGCACATCACGGTCTACCCGTCCCCGGACATCCTGCCCCCGTGCCGCCAAACGCATCCAATTTGGTGCCGGGTAGATATCCGACAAGGCGATCGTAGCGCGGTCGCTGGCCGAGAAAGCGACCGCCACAAGAGACCCGCGACGCCGGTCCTCGCACAGTACCGGGTACACGGCGCCTGGCTTGGTAGGCACGGCAGGATCGGCCGGCGTATCTGCGACTCGACGAGGACCGAGTTCGACGCCTACATCGGCATCCTGGAAGGTACTCACGCTACCGGCGTTGTGCTTCTCCCCTCTGCAGAGGTTCTGATTGCGTATGACTTAGCGAGGAGGTGCCGCTGCCTACTGGGACCCGCGTCCCGTCGGGGGCCGACGCGGCACTCACCCGCCTGAGGATTTCCGCCTATCTCTTGAGGGCACGCGCGACAGGCGCCCCACTCGCAGCGCGCGACTCGGATTCGCCGGCTCTGCCTTTGCCGAGCTGAGTGGTGCCTGCGGACCACAAATGGGTGCACTGCCGCATGCCCCGTGGATGTCAAACCTTCAAAGCGAAGCGTCATCCGCCAACTCCGCACCTTCGCCACCTACACGGACAGTCTCGCAGGGTGCTTTTTGCACCGCGCAGAGTAGGCGTGAGTCCCCACTGGCCGCGGCACCCATTCGTGTCGCATGTGGTCGCGAACGGCATGAGCCTTGAAAGCGCTCGAAATTTCGCAGTGCACGACTCGCTCGACACGACATCAACCTATGCAACCGCCGAGCTGGCCCGTCAGTATCGGGAGGCCGAATCCTTTCTCAGGAATGCGACTTACAGAGATCTGACTCCCTCTCTTAAAGGCCAAATGACGCGCGGTAGCGCGCCATCCTATCCGTCTTGCTCAAACTCAGTACATAGGTTTATCTGGGCTTAACGACGCCGCCAGCATTTAGAATCGCGGCCATCATGGCAAGCCTGGTTTCGACATTGTCGTCAGCGGGTCCGAGGTTGTAGGTCAGAATCAGGTTGCGGCCGGATCTGTTCAGCTTCACAGAACCCGTGTTGCGGGCCAATCCAACGAGGTGGCCAACCAGTTCATCCTGAGAAAGCCGGGGGATTACACGCCCTGCCTCTATGGCAAGCGCTCTCATTTTTTTCACTCCCCTGATCTTGACCAGGCCAACGAGTCGCTCTCCCATCTCGGTACTGATCGCGGGAAAGAGGTCCAGCAGTTCGCTTGGGATAGATGCGATCGCGTTTGCCCTTGCGATCGTTTGCCTGTGAACCCCGAGATGCACAGCGGCCCCTGTCATAGAGATCCATCTGCCCTTCGCGAGCCCTTCCCTGTATTCATCGGCCAGCAACAGGGGGTTGGAATACTGCTGCTTCGAACCCGCAAGAACATGTTTCCCGCAGACATGCGCGGACAACTGAGCGCGCGACTTCCCCTGAGGATCCAATGTTCTCGCGCGATCAACCAAGGAAGAGACACCGTGTGTCTTTGCGGCTTTCAACAGTTCCCGCGCGGTTTTGTTGACGATTCCCACTTCGCTGAAAATTGCGAGGATCTCTGTAGGAAGTTCGGATACCGCTACCGCTTCACGGATCCTGGCGAATCCCACCTTTATCTTGAGTTTCTCGGTCAGCACCACTGCCGCTTGTCTGTAGGAGGACCAGTGAGTACCGTTGCCGGCGTGGTAGAGCGCGGCCAACCGAAGAGGGTCTGCCGCCGTATAAGTGAGTTCTTTTTGCATATCGATGTGCGCGAGTGCGACAACGAAGTATCTAACAAGGCCAATCGAAACAATCGCCAAAAGGGCCACTAAACGTGGGCTGTTTCCGAGCGTTTGAAGCCGTCGATTCATTAGACACTACCGTCGGACTCAGTCAAGGTCACTGAGACTTCCGTCACCACCAGGCTTCAACTCTCCGCAACGAGATTTCAACGCGCCTCGAGAATCGCGATCGTACGGACGTAGAGAGCATACGTGCGCCTTCTTCTCGTACCCGTTGGCGCGTCGCGCACCGCTCTTTGGCCCATCTTTGGCCCGAGTAGGGGCCAAGCCAATTTCTTACGCGTTTGTTGGCCCGAATTTGGGACATCGTTGGCACAAGCTTGAACCCTTAACAATTTCGGGCCAAACGACGCATACCCGCTCCGCGCGCTCGTCGCCTCGTGGATGCTGCAAGACTCTTTGGCCCATGCAGCTTCGGGCAGGACGCGTATCTGCCGGGCGTCAGTATTACTGACACGTTTTGTGTCGGCGCCCCTCGAGGCTTATAAAAGAGTGTCAGTAATACCGACACTCGCGACAAGCGAAGTGATCGACAGGCCGAAGTGTCGGTACTACTGACACCGTGCGTCCCTGTCCATCCGAAGCAGAGTTGACGAACCAAAGCCTCTTCATGTTTCACAGAGCGTCGATCTCCGAATGCGTCTGTTCTTCATGCTTCACAGCGCCGACCGCCTTTGACAGAGGGCATGAAAAAAGCCCGCAGTTGCGGGCTTCTCTCGGATGGGCTGCATTACTGCTGCGCGCTTGGCTCTTCCCGGTACAGTTCGCTGATCAGCTGCCGGATACGAGTCTCTTGAACCTCGCTAAGCGACCCAGTCTTGATCTTGACAGTGAAGGAGTTGACGTCCTTCGTAATGCTTCCAGCCTGTTCCTTGCCCGAAAAGAACTTCGCAATACTCCGCTCGCGCGCCTCCGCTCGTGAACCCTGACGTGTGGCCTGCGCTACGATTGCCGCAGCATATCGGCCCTGGAGAATTTCTCCTTTAACGACGTCCGGCCACAAATCCTTCGCGGCATCCAAGCCGGCGGCACCATGTTTCTTGATAGCGGACACAATTTCTTCTGCGGCGTTGCACCCAAGCAACGCCGGTTGCAAGTCCAAATGTTCCTTGATGAAATCAGGGAGCTTGTCGAACGCCAAAAATTGATACAGCCCGGCGCGCGACATACCGAGAGACTCAGCAAGTCGCTTTCGATTCGGGAACTCTGCTTCCGCCCGACGGAGCGAAATCGCAACTTCATAGTCGGTCAGGTTGGCGCGCCCGATGTTCTCTACCAACGCGAGAACTACCATGTCCTCATCGGAGCATTCGACTATTACCGCCTTAATCTGCTCCATGCCCAAGATCTTGTGCGCACGCAATCGCCGCTCACCAGCGATCAGCTGGTAGCCAGACTCGACGCGACGCACCGCCACCGGCTGAACTAATCCCTTTTCGCGAATTGACTCTGCAAGGTCCGAAAGCTCGGCCTCGACAAAAATCCGTCGAGGTTGCCATGGGTTCGGCACCACCTCCGCAACTGGAATCGTTGCCTGGCCTCCACTCGCTTCCAACTCTTGAATTTTGAGTTGTGCGGCCGCCAACGCCCCCGCCATCCCAGGTCCCGTCTTCGGCTTCTCAGCCACGGGCTTGGTCGTTTCCATCTCCTCGTCAGAGATTGAGGACGTCTTCCGGAGGTTGGCAGTTTGTTGAGCCATACGATCACGAATGCTGCTCATTGCGCGAGACTCCATTCATCGACGTACATGTTGTCAATCCACCTGCAGTATTCGACCAGCGGTTGGCGTACACGCTGCACCGTCTTTGAAACCCCGTCGGATTTGCTGAGGTCAAACACTGTCGAGAGCGCTAGCGCCCCATTGCTCATCACCGAACTCGCGGGAATCTCGGTCGTGGTCAGCCAGTCTTCGTACGCGCGTTGCGTCCAGGAACGAACAATGGGTGCAGATGAGGTCGGGCTTGTATCCACCTTCGACAGAATGACGGAGATAAAATCGTAGACCTTGTTTGACTCCTTCTCCATGAAGTTCGCGGCAATATCCGAAAACAGCCCCCAGAACGACACCGAGCTGATGAAGTCAAGGCTCTCCGGCACCAAGGGCATCACCATCGAATCAGCTGCCATCAACGCGTTTAAAGTCAGATAGGAGAGGGAGGGCGCAGTGTCCAAGATGATGTAGTCGTATTTCTTGCGCAGCGGCTCCAAGCCTTTCCGAAGGATTGCCCAAAACTGATAGCTCGGGCGAGTCTTAAGCATCGAGGGGATGAAGAACTCCGCACTGAACAGCGATGGATGCGCGGGAATCACATCCAAGCCGTCCCAATAAGTTTCCTTGATCGCATATTCCAGACCTCCTTCCATCTCTTCGTTGTAGATAAAAGGGAGCACGGTCGAATCCTCGTCGACCTCGTTCTCAGCATAAAGTCCGCAGAGTTCGGACAGTGAGGCCTGCGGGTCCAAGTCAACCACGAGTACTTTCCGCCCACGCAAGGACAACCCCTGAGAAATGCACATGGTCGTCGTAGTCTTCGTCGACCCACCCTTGAAGTTCGCAACTAGAACAATCTTGCCGTCGGCCTCGCGACCAGTCACGAGCGGCGATTGATAGATTTCCGACAGTTGTTGTACGTAGGTGCGTGCCTCGGCCAAGCTGAACAGGCGGCTACGGCCCGTGCCGTGCGCAACGCCCGGCGGCAACGTGCTGCCTTCACGCGTTGCTTGGTAGTGGAGTTTGGTTCGGTCCAGCCCGCACAAATCTGCTACTTCGGCAGTCGTAAAGTTCGGTGGCGCCTTTCGCGGCCTTGGCGTAAGGATCTGCTCGCGCAGTTCGGCTGTCAGTCCGTCCAGCTTTTTCGCAAATCTAGCGATTTTCGCGAGAGGGACCTTGCGTGTGATAGCGGGGAATTCGGCCTTAAGCATCATTTTTACACTTTTACCGGAAATCAGGACAAAGCGTAGAATACTCGAAAACTTTGACAAAATCGCTTTCACATTAGCTGGCTTCTGAAATTTCCCGCCTAAACCGCTGAAATGCAACATAAAAACGTCAACGACCAGGCGGGATGGACCCATTAGCCGGCCATGTCGAAACAAGCTATCAAGTGCGCTTCATGGTGAGAGGAATTGTTGAAATACGTCGAAGCGATGGCGAAAGGTGGGGGGCGGAATTGGCCAGCTGACGTGCCTATTGGTTTTTTCAACAATTGTACTCACCAACGCATTCCCGCCTCGCCGCCCGGAGACACTCCTGCCCCAAGCGAACTGCATCCACGTTAGTAGCCGGCAGCTTCGCTTCTCACGGCCCAGAACGAGCGGCGGACGTGGACTGCGGAGAAGGCCGCGCCTACCCGCAAAATTACTCACCATCATCCCCGCCCAACGTCTTATCCACAGGCGCCATCGACTAAAGAGCACCGTTCGGGCGCCTTCGCGCGGATCGAGCCGAAAAATCGAGCACCCAAACTACGGCCACGCACAAAATCACTCACCATCGTTTCAACAATACTACTCACCCACTTACGGTCATTTTCCCCGGAGTCCCTTTGCCAGATAAGGGTCTCCACGAGCGGCAACCATCTTCAACAAAAATGCTCACCATCTCTCCATGCTTACAGCATCACTCACCCGACGCTGGTAAACTTCTCACATTCACAAAGGATTTCCACTCACCTTCGCCCAACAAAAACTCTCACCTCAAGCACAAAAGTGCTCACCTACACGGCGCTAAGCGATTGTTTTTACGAAGATTGTTGATTCTCTGTAGTTCGTTTGTTGGTTTTTCGTTTTTAAAAGAATTAAAAAACAAACAACCCCGGCCATCATCCGTTCAACGCAGAAAGTAAGCGAATCTGTTGAGCACGCGCGTGCCAATGCTCCCTGCTCAGAACTGTGAATTGCTCGTTTTCATGGTGAGTCTTTTTGTATTGACATCTCACCTACACGTGTTAGATTCTCCGCGACCGGTAACTAGGGACACGATCCCCGATGGCAAACAACATCACGACACGCGCAACCTCGCGCCAGCTGTCGTTTGAGCTGTTCGAGGAGATGCTCGCCACAGATACGCCAATCAACGAATCGACGAAGGAAATTGGCTATCAACGTAACAACGTTTTCATCGACATCACCGATGTGGGCATTACAGCCAGGCGATTCCTGGACGCGGCGCATTTCATCGTGGCGCAGGAACCAACAACCCCGAAGGTTTACGACGTTGAGCTGAGCTACTTCCGATGGCTCATGCGTTATGACAGTTACAACTATAAGCACCTGCGAACGGTGGTGTCTGAGGCTCAAAAGGCTTTGATCCAGGTTTCGTCATCGCCCACGGGTAGCACGTCCGGAGAGGATGAAAAGTGGGTGTCCGTGCAGCTCATCGGTATCGTCGGTATCGACAAAGGGCGGATCACGTTTGCTGTACCGGAGCCGCTCATTCCGCACATCAAGGATCCGGTGAAGTCGCACTGGCTGAGCCTGCGAATCACCTCCGCCTTCACGCTTACGTATGCTAGAGCTATCTACGACCACGTCATCGGTTACGTAGCAGAAGGCATAACCGAATGGTTCGAAGTCGATGTGGTACGTGGCTGGCCCGGGAAAGCTGCGTCGCCCGCAACCGAATTCAAGTATTTCAAACGCGACAACCTCGACAAGGCGGTTAAGCAGATTAACGCAGTCTCCGACATTGAGTTGAACTACGAGACTCGCACCGTGAACCCGAAGTCGAAGAAGATCGACCGGATTCGTTTCAGGCTGACGCGCAAAGAAACTGCTGGGGCCATTCGAGCGAGCCTCCTTGGCGCGCAAGAGATCTACACGACGCTGAAGAACGAATTCGGCTTCACTGAAAAGCAGTTCAACACCATCTCGCAAAACCGCGCTGTTTGGTCGGATGAGCGTATTCTCCAGGCAATCGAATACACGCGCGCCAAGGTCGACTCCGGCCAAATCAAAAAGAGTCCGGGCGCCTACCTGCTAAAGGCTATCACTGATGGCTACAAGCTATCGGACGCTGACCGCAAAATGCTAACGGTCCAGCAACAGCAGCAGGAACGGGGGAGGGCGGAGTCCAGCACTAGGCAACTGGCTACAGCAGCCGTCGCCGCAAGCACCGCAGCGGCAGAGGAGCGCAGCAAAACTAGGACGGTCGAGAATGCCGACCTTGGGCGTGAGGCGTATCACAAGGCGGACAGTAGGGCGCAAAAGGACTTCATGCGTGCATTTATCGCATCCGCGGCTGGTAAGCTGGCCATCAAGCGGGTAAAGCTCAACCCTGCGACGATCCAAGAGTCGGAAGTGCTGGCGCATAAGGACCTATCCTTTGCGCTCTACTCCTTCGTGTTCCTGCGCACGAAAGCGAAAGCCGCCGCCAAGGCTTAAAGCGACACGCGAACACTCGGCTTCACACCTCGTAGACCCGCACGAGCCTCTCCGAATAGATCGTCGCTTAATCCAGACCGTTTCACCACCACGCGACAGCTGCGGCCGCTGAAGTGCCACGCGGACCGGCTGATGGGTAGCGAGCATATCAAATACGCGGTTCGCAGGCGTCCATCCGTGAGAGTCTCAACTGTGGGTGGCGACTGGGACCCCGTCGGTAGAAGCGATAGGAGCGCTCGGGGAGCGTACGAATATCGCACAATTTCGAGACAAGCCCTGGCGAGCTTGTGAGATTAAGCGCGCTGTCTTTTTACGTGTAATGGCTTGTCCGAACTGCGGGTCGTTCTAAGTGTATGAATTTAAATAAGTTCGCGTGCGACGAAACTGTAGCCATTCCTGCGCGTTCCGCTCTTTTGTGGCTACAGCAATACGACGAGAATGCACAAATTCCTTGGGCGATGGGGTGTAAAAGAGCTACGAAACAAGCACTCATTCCCCGGGAGTAGCCTTAACACGTAATAAAAACACCCGCCCGCGATAGCGGGCAATGCATGAGGACCGTGAGCATAAAGGCGCTCAATTCTCTGCGCCTTTCGCCTCAAATTCCGCATCAGAAGTTGTTTCAATGGTAGCCATTCATCAAGGGTTGCCATGCGTATTTTCAGGAACAAGCGTCAGGCCGCGCTCTCCACGGCCCCCGGCTCTTTCGCCGAGGAAGATCCCGCACAGGTGATCTTCGAGACCAGCACCAAGCTGAGGGTTGAGGCCAATCGCTGGATGCTTATCGCCTTCGCAGCTATTGTGGTTGCCGGGGGCGCAGTGTGGACACGCCAGCCTCCGCCGTCGGTCACGAAGGTAGTCGGTGTGTCAGCGGACGTGAGCGGTCATCCGGTCGTGACAGAGCTCGTCGCATACAAGCCGGACTCGCAGGCGATCCGCACAAGCATGAACGACATGGTTGTGCGGTGGTTCACGATCGAGCCGGTTCTTACCGACAGTCTCAACACGTCCCGTATGTCAGCCAACATCAACTCGGTGAAGGCGCAGATGATCGGGGCGGCGACGGACCAGTTTAAAAGCTGGCTGCGGGACGACGCGCCGTTCCAGCAGATCACGGCCAACCCGAAACTGATTCGCGAAGTGAACGTGCGGAACATTGCACTGCTTGAGGATCAGACGGTTCTCGTTGAATTCACAACGACGACTTCTCAGGCCGGTGCGACGGGCAAGCCCGACGTGAAGTCCTACGCGCTGACTCTGCGTTATCAGATCGTTGCACCCACAGCGGACGCGGCCCTCACCAAAAACCCTTTCGGCATCTTCATCCCGTTTTTCCGTCTTGAGCGGACGGGCGGAGCTTGAGCCCCATGATCACGAAACCTCTCCGACCTACGATCGGCATCGCCCTGACCCTTGCCGCGATCGTTTTACCGATGGCGGCCGCACAGGCCAAGCGCCCCGCAGATGCAGGGGCGATCAACACCGCGATGATCGTGAGTGATCCGATGAGCCCGGTGAATCCGTTCAACAGTGGGGCGGACCCCCTCACGATGCCGGGCGATGCCCGCATTGGCGTGTTCTCATACAGCCGGGACCAGATCTTTCGCATCCTCACGGCGCCGCTCAAGCTGACGACGATAGAGCTGGAGCCGGGCGAGAAGCTGATTGCCGACCCGGCAATGGGCGACAGCATCCAGTGGGAAATCGATGACGACAAGATGAACCATGTGTTCATCAAGCCGCATAAGCCCGATCTCGTGAACACGCTGCACCTGACGACGAACCGGCGTGAGTACGACTTCACGCTGATCGCGTCGCCGGCTGGAGGATTCTTTTACCAGACAGTGCGATTTCAGTATCCGCGCTCGCCGATGACACGAGCGGCAGCTCGCGACGACTCGGCTGGCGCTGACGCAGTTGGGGGTGAGCGCGCGATCGACTCGGGCAATATCAGCGTGTCCCCCGACGAGCTGAACTGGGATTACTCGGTCGACGGAAGCGCCGAGTTCAAGCCTGAAGTGGTTTTCGATGATGGTCACTCCATCTGGATGCGGATGCCGGCGAAAGCGCAGACATGGCCGGTTCCCATGTACAAGGATCACGGAGATCGGGTAGTGGGCAACTTCATCAGGCGCGGCGATTTTCTCGTGTTCCAGCGCCTTGCCGACGAGATCGTGCTCGTGTCCGGAAAGGATGAAGTGACGGTTACGCGCGGCCGGCACCGCGTCTTTGGAGTGTTCTGATCGTGGCGAAGAAGAACGACCAGAGCGCGCCGACGCCTGAACAGGCGGCGCTCGTCAAAGGCAAGACGCCCCGCAACGCGATCCTGAGCATAGGTCTGGTCGCAGGAATCATCATTGGCGTATTGGGCTTCTTCTACGAACTGAAGGCAAGCAATCAGGCACAGGAAGAAGCCCGCCTGAAGAAGGCAAGTGCGCTCAAGAGCAGCACCGAAGTTCCAGCGGGGAAGGGCGGCTCGGACATCGATCAGATGGTCCGCCAGCAACAGGAAGCCGCGGCGTCAGAAGCGGCGGCCGCGCGCGCTGCGTCCGATGCTGCTGCCACCCAGAAGCCATCTGCCAAACCGATGCTGACGGGTAACGACTTCCAGAGGGAAGTGGCTCAGGACGGCGGCGATACCCGCGCTCTCGCAGAAAGTAACAAGCAGGACGCGATCTACACGTCGCCGATCTTCAAGACGACGGGCTCGGGTCGCAACTCTACTCAGCAGGCCGCCACTACGCCGGCTGGCGTCCCGTCGCTCGAAGACTTTCGTGCTGCGCGCGCTTCGGCTACTGCGAATGCGCAGAATCCGGTCGATGCGATGGCACTTGCACTCGGCAAACAGGGCCAGGCGCCCGAAGACCGTGATCGCGCTTTCCTCAAGGACGCAGCGGGGCAGGGCGGAATCGAACAGACGACCTTCAACGGTCGGTCGCGCGGTTGCACGCTCACGCCTCCGCACAACATTCATGTAAAGACCGTCGAAGGCCTCAATTCGGACAAGCCTGGCCGCGTTGCGCTGATGGTCGACGAGGACATCTACGACAGCCTGCGTGGCGACTGCCTGATGATCCCGAAGGGTTCGTTCATCAACGGCTCGTATAGCGCGGACATCAAGGTCGGACAGGAGCGTCTGCTTGTCGCGTCGACCAGCCTGCGGCTGCCCAACGGCAAGAGCGTGCCGATGAACGGCATGCAGGGTGCGGATCAGAATGGCGCGGCCGGTTTTTCGGGCGATGTTAACAACCACTTCCTGGCGATCTTTGGCGCAGGCTTTATTACCGCTGTGCTGCTGAAAAGCTTCGACAATGGGTCAACGACCTCCACGACGGCAAGCCCGATCGGCATAACGACCACCGGGAGCACTGCAGGGCAGGTGGCTGCGACGACGGCCCAGGCCGTGCTTCAACGCAACCAGAACATCCCGCCGACGATCACGGTCAAGCCAGGCGAGAAGTTCCTGGTGCAGGTCACGCAGGACATCGTGATGGAGCCGTACCATGACTAGGCGCGCCATCGCTGCGCTGCTGCTGACGGCCACGTGCTCGTCGGCGGGTGCCGCAGTGATCGAGACGGTGATCAGCCCAACGCGCTTTGTCATTGAAGAACACGGCGAGCGGTCCGTGCTGGAGCTTCCCGGCAGGCCCGTGTACGCATGCGGCCTCCAGCGCTTCCTTACATGGGCTCAACCGCTGAGAGGGCAAAGCATCACGCCTAGGTCACGCGGCTTCGCATCTGTTCTCGTTGATGGCACGCCGGAAAGCCTGCAGGCGTTACTGGTGCGCAATGGGTGGCTGCAGCCAGCTGTGCTTGACGACGAAGCGCAGGCCGCGTTGACCGAGCGCCGTGGCGGCTGGTCCTGTGCGTCTGCGCAGACACCATTCGACGTCATGCATACAAGCGTCGACGCGAAGATCCTTGCGGGCGTCGCGCTCAATGAGTCGGCCTACAACGGTCGCGCGTGGCCATGGACGCTTAACGTCGCAGGCCGTGGTTTCTTCTTCCGCACGCGCGACGACGCCTACAAGGCGGTCCGCTTTCTCATCTCCGACGGTCGCTGCGATTTCGACGTAGGCCTCATGCAGATCAACTGGTGCTACCACCGGCAGCGCTTCGCGTCGCCGTGGGAAGCACTTGCGCCCGCAACGAATATCCGTGTGGCTGAAGACATCCTCAACGAGAACTATCGCAAGACGAACTCGGCGGTGAAAGCCGTGGCGTATTACCACAGTGCGAACCCTCAACCGGGCCGCGAGTATCTCGCGCGCTTCATCCAGCATCTCTCCCAACTCGACCGCGGCTTATGAAGCAGACGCTATCCCTTATCGCGCTGGCAGTGTTCTCGCTGTCCGCGTCGGCTGCGAGCACCGATCCGCTCGACTTCGACTACCAGATCAACGGCAACATGACCGAGCGCCCGGCGCTTGTGTTCAACGATGGCACCGACACGTACCTGCAGCCGCGTGCGGGCCAGGTCCTGAAGGTTGAGGGCGGCCATACCGAAGGCCCGTACATCGTCGTGTCAGGCACGCCAGAAGTCATTTCATATTCGGTCGGCGGGTCCAGTGCAACGGCGCGCTGGAAAAAGTCCAACAGTTTTACTTCCGAGCGGGGTAACCGCAGCGGTGACATGCCCGCCGGCTTCACGGGTTTCTCGAACCGCCTTGCGCTGATCGGCGCACGCGCTCGACTGGAGACGACACGCCCGATGAGCGCAACGTTGCCGCTCGCCCAGATGGTTAAGGCACTGGTGCCGCAGGGGTGGACCGGGTCCGCACAGAAGGACGTGGACCTCACGAACGCGCTGAGCTTCGCGACGCGCGATGGCGAGAACTGGATGCAGTCGCTCGACCGCCTGCTCGGCGCTGTGGACCTCTATGCGGACGTCGATTTCACCGCGCACCACGTCACGCTGCGTCGTGCTGCCGTCAAGTCGACCGGTGTGAACTACGTCGCGAGCGCCGCGCCCGCTGATCCCATCGTTGGCGAAACGCAGACGGCGGGCGTAGTGCCGGATTCTGCCGCGAGTGGTGCGACGGCGGTCTCCGACAAGGCGCAATCGCAGGACGGGCTGGCGGTGAAATTCGGGGCTATCGCGATCCGCGATGGCGACGACACGCACATCCAGATCCGCTTTGCACAAAGGCCTGCAAAAGAGCTCGTCTTTCGGGACATGGACGGGCATTCCCTCAAGCCAAAATGGGACGACTCAAGCAATGTCGTGACGTTTAACCGGGCAGAGCGGTTCGTGGTGTCGAACGGTTCGGACAGTGTTGAGGTCGCGCGAGTCGCAGGTCTTGTCTACGTCTTTGAGCCGAAAAACAGCGCGGGCCTCGAGGGCGTGTTCGACAAGGAAGGATCGACCTACTTCAAGTTTGCTGACACCGTCGGCAACGTGAAGGTTTCGGACGTCGCTCACATGGGATCGGGTGAGCAGAAGGGGCGCTATTACAAGTTCAACGGCACTGCCGACCAGTTCATCGTGAACGCGGACGGCAACGTCGTGAATGTGACGCGCAAGCATGATGTGCGCTTTTTCGATCGTCCGAAATCATGAACGTCCGATCAGTCACGAAGCTCATGGTGCCCGTCCTGATGTGCAGTCATCCGGCGTTCGCCGATTGCCTCGATGATGCCGCGCAGTATCACCACGTCAACGTGATGCTGGTTCGCGCGATCGCGCAACAGGAGTCAGGGATGCGTGCCAGTGCGATCAACGTGAACACGGATGGCTCGGAGGACATTGGCCTCATGCAGATCAACTCGTCGTGGCTTCCAAAGCTCAGGCGCTACGGCATTACGCGCGAGTCCCTGTTCAACCCGTGCGTCAACGGCTACGTTGGCACATGGATCCTTGCGTCGAACATCAGGCAGTTCGGCCCGACGTGGAAGGCGGTTGGTGCGTACAACGCCGTCTCGACCAACAAGCAACTGGTGTACGCGAACAACATTTATCGGCGCATCCAGCGCGCGGCCCACTGAATCTCATGAAGCAAATGATCATCATGCCCTCCCGTCGTCGCGCCTCGCTGGTCGCGCAGTTACTCGCACTCCTCGCAATGACGGGGTTCACGACCGCGTCGTTTTCCCAGTCAAAACTCTCCCCGCCTTCGGGCGATGGCTGGCAGTTGCTCGGTGCGCCCACGGCGCCGGTAGCGCCTGTTGCCACGCTGGCGATGGTCGCTCCCCCCGGCAGTCCCGGTGCCCGGACTGCGTCGTCGCAGGCATCGCTACCGCCAGTACTGGCTTCCACACCCGAACCGCCGGTTCCTGCACCGCAGGCGCCCGCATCCACTGCCGTCACACCGATTGTCCTGCCGGGAACGCCGGCGTCTGCATCCGCTGGCGTTCTGTCGTTCGCGATCACACCGCAGGACATCAATCTGCGCAACGCCCTTGACCGCTGGCTACAGCAGCAAGGCTGGCAGCTTGCATGGAAGATCGACGATGACCTGCCGCTCGAATTCAATGCGACGTTTAGCGGCGACTTTGACGCTGTCCTCACGCAGGTGATGCGAGCCACGAACCATATGCGCACGCCCACGCGCGTTTGCGTACACACCAACAACGTGGTTCGCGTGGTCGCACGCGCAGCCAACTGCCAGGATTAATCAAGATGCGCATCAACCGTTTCCAGGCTGCTGTTTCCCTTCTGCTGGCGTCCGCCCTGACGGGTTGCGCGATCTCGCAATCCGACATCAACGGCGCATACGATGCGTCGACGCGTGACGCAACGCATGCGATGGCGAATATTGGCGACTCGATGCCGCTCGTTGAACATGTGCCGACTGCGTTCCTCGGCGACCGGCTTGTGCCAGTCGCGTACGAGGCGACGCTGCCTGCTGTCTTCCGTGAAAAGACCATCACACTGCCAGCGAACCTCACGATCACGAGGATCGCAACGCTGGTCTCGAATGCGACGGGCTACCCCTTTCACCTGAGCCCTGACGTGTTCATTTCGCGCGACTCCCTGATCGATACGGCCTCGGGCACGGCGGGCGGGCAGGCGCGTGGTCCGCTGCCGTCCGCGAGCGGCACCGTTGAACCCGTCTACCGGCAGGCCGGAAACGCGCGCATCGGCCAGTACCTGCACAGCGTGACAGAGGATCTCGGTCTGGCGTGGAGCTTCGATGGTGCGACGATCAATATCTCGCGGTTCGTAACTCGCACCTTCCAGATCGCCGCCATTCCGGGCGCGGTGAGCATCAAGTCGACGTTGTCGAAGGGTACCGACACCTCAACCGGCTCGCAGTCTAATGGCACGGGTACGACCAGCGCTAACACCGGTTCGTTCTCGGCTGTCACCTCTACGGGACGGGACGGCACCTTCGACCAGATCGCGTCGATCACCAAGGAACTGGAGAGCCTGAAAACTCCGCTGGGCAAGATCACGGTCAATGCGCAGACCCGTCTGGTCACCGTGCGCGATACGAAGGAGGCAGTCGACCGGATGAGCGATGTGCTCAAGCACGAAAACGCAGTCTTCACGCGGCAGGTCGCGATTCGCGTGCGTACCTTGCAGATCGCACTCAACGACGGCTCGCAGGCTGGCGTAAGTGCAGACATCGTCTTTAACCGAATCTCGGAGGGCCTGAAGAAGTACTCGATCAGCATCGTCTCGCCGACGACGCTCGCGACCGCAGCTGGCCAGGTTGGTCTGTCGATCCTGACGCCAAACGCGCCCCTGACGGGCACGAACGCCGTCGTCAGCGCGGTCAATACGTATGGCAAGACCATCTCGGATAACACGCAGACGAAGGTGACGCTTAATGGTCTGCCCGTGTCGATCGGATCTTTTGAGACGAAGGGCTACCTCGCGGCGACCACTCCATCGGCAGGCTCTATCAGTGGAACGACGGGCGGGGTGCCGGGCCTGCAACCAGGGTCGGTTACGGTCGGTGACTTCGTGAACATCCTGCCGTCGGTGAACGATCACAACCAGATCATCCTGTCGTACTGGAGCGACAACTCCAAGCTGAATGGTCCTTTCACCACCATCGGAACGGGATCTGGGCAGTCGGCCCAGCAGATCCAGTTGCCCGATATTGTGGGCAGCAAGGATGACCAGACTATCGCGCTCGCTGATGGTCAGACCGTCGTCATGTATGGCGCCATCACCAACAACTATGACGGGTCGAGTAACAACGGCATCCTGGGCGCCAGTGGCGCATGGAACAAGGCGAAGACGTTCCAGGTGATCATGCTGACCGCGACCGTCGTACCGTCGATGTGAGCGGCGCGATGCATTTCGAGACCATTCCCAACGAAAAGAAGGCCAGGCTCGTCTTTGGCCTGGAGTGGCGCGCCTACGCGACGAAGGGCGGGGCAGCCGAGCGTAGGCGCTATGCGCAGGAACTCGACGCGACGCACTACGTTGAACTCAAGGGCAAGGAAGAGACGGTAGCGGGCTTCTGCGCGCCCGACGCTGTGGAGCGAAAGGGCGGCATGAAGTTGTATTCGGCGGCCGCGCGCGTCGCCGGGCTCGAGCGGGTGCGCACCAAACCTGCCGTGCTCGTGCTGATCCAGGACGGGCAGCGCGTGCATGCGGTGCTGGTCGTGCGCGGCACCGTCCGTGTCGACGAAACCGTTGCGCTGCATACGATTGAGACAAAACGTGTCGCGTGGGAAGACGAGTGCGCAAAAAACCGCGTCGATCTCGTCACGATCGGATACGGCGCCGATCTCGGCGACGTCGACGAACCGTTCGCCGTGAGCGAACTGCTGCGCGGCAAGAGCATTGGCCTGATCAGGAAGGTGCCCGTCAAGGTGCCGACGGCGATCCCGGTGATGGTGATTGCTGTTGCGCTCATCTACGGTATGAGCGAGGCGATGAGCATCAGCCCGCCTCCGCCACCGCCAGCGCCGCCGCCGAACTACATGCAGGACTATCAGACTGCGGTCGCTCGCGCGTTTGCCGGACAGATTCCGATGGCTTCGGCACTTGCGCCTGCCCTGTTCGACATTTTCCGGAATCAGGAAACGAACATGGCGGGGTGGCAGTTCCAGAAGGCGTCATGCGGCGTGGCGGGCAACTGTTCGATCACCTACAAGCGCGAGGGCGGCACATTCAAGGAATTTGACGCCCGCGCGTCCGCCGACATGCGGCCGGTCGTATTCGATGCGGGCGGTCTGTCGCTCCAGACGAGAGGCCCGGCCGTGCCGCGCGTGCAAAAGCTCGCGCTCGCACAGGCGAAGCAGTGGCCGACTGCGCAGGCGCTGATCAAGCAGCTTCAGACCGATCCCCAACGGCTGTCGACGAAGCCCGACCAACTGATGAGTCACGGCTATGTGGTCACGCTCCGACCGCCCCAGCGTCTGCTCGCACGTCAGCCGCTTGCTGGCGAGGTGAAGGGTCCGCTCGTCCAGTCGGGTGACTGGAGCATCGAAGGCTATATGTGGCAAAGCCGGCTGCTGTCGCGGCTGCCGGACAACATGTCTCTGGACACGCTTGAGCTTGAACTGAAAGAAGACGGCACCGGCGTGCATTTCACCGCGAAGGGTAAATACTATGTTCTCCAATAACGCGGCCCGTCGCACGGCGGCATCTATCTTCCTGCTATGCGTGACGGGCTTCGCGCATGCAGACGAAAAGCACCTCACGCTCGATGACATTGACGGCCTCGCGCGTCAGAACCTCGTCAACACAATGCGCAAGGCGGATGGAACACAGCCTCCCGCAGGCGCTGCTTCGGTGGGCGTCGGACTCAATGCACCGCTGAATTCACCGGCGCCAGCGCCCGATGCTCAGGTCGCTGCCGCAAGCAAGCCGCCTAAACGGCAAGGGCCGCCCCCCCGATTCAGCCCACCCGTCTCGTTCGTTGGCGCGTACAGCGACATGAGCGGAGCGCACGTGCTGTACGACTATCAGGGGGGTATCTACTCGGCAGCACGTGGCGCGAAGCTGCTCAACGGCTGGGTGGTAACGCGAGTCGATGGGTATCACGTCACGGTGTCCGAAGGGAAGCGCACGTGGTCGGAGGTCATATCCGCGCCCGACACGGGATCGGGCCCGACGGGCGATAGTGCTGCTGTCCGCGCGGTAACCGATCTCGGTGGCCCTCTGCCTGCCGGCGCCCCTGGTGGTGTGGGTCCGGCAACGGTGCTTTTCAACGCGAGGTAAGCAAATGGGCCTTTTTTCTGGAGTCGAACCGGACGAAGACCAGGCAGGTGGTGGCGGTTTTCTGAAACGTCTGCGTGGCGTGCGGCCCGCTTCTTTTGTCGAGGGCGGCGGATCAGCCGCACGGGTAGCGCAGGAGCCGAGCTTCGTGAAAGGCACGAAGCAGCGTGCACAAGAGCCGACGCGCGCCATCAATCCGACGGTGTCGTTCCTCGGCCGCAAGCTGTCAGGCGACGACATCGAGGACGTCGAGAATTTCACTGAGTCTGGCGCGGTGGAAGCGGCGCCGCATGTCGAGCGTGAGACGATAGAGGCTCAGCCGGAAGCATCGCAGGTCGGGACGGCTCGCACAGCGGAGCCGACGGCGCGTGCGCAAACTGCACTGATGCCGCGGTCTGTCGAAAGCGACCTTGAGCCCAGCGCTGCGAACGCGGGCGATGTTGTCGGCGGTCTCGGCGACCGTTACGCGGAAGGCGACAGGGCACTGCGCGAACTGGAAGCCATGCTTGCACAACAGACTCGCGCCGACGCCGGAACGAACGACGTGCCTGCGCGTCCCGTTTCGCCTTCGACGCGGACAGCGTCCACTTCCGCGCCGGTCGCTGATACTGCGAGCCGTGAAGGAGCCGACCGCCCAGCCATTGCGGCGAGGGTGCCCGAGCCGGTGACTGCTCCCGCCGCGACCGAAGCAGAATCGAGCGCGTCTGGTTACGCGAGCCGCCCGCCCGCCAGCGCGCGCGTCGAGCGGACCATGGATAACTTGCCCGCTTCCGTCGATGACGACGATGACAGCGATCCTACAGGCGCGCTGAACGGGAGGCCGACGCTCGTTTCCGCAGAGGCGCTACCAGACTACAAGCGCGTCATCACGGGGGTCGATGCGGACTCGGTGCTCCGGGTATCAGCGGCCGTACGCAAAGAATTTGTTGCGGTAGAGATTCAGCCAGGTATTGCGATCGTTGCAACGACTGCGCGCTTTAGCGAACGCGCACAGTTCGCGACCTTTTTGAAAGACCTCGCGTCGCATGACCTGCTTGTGCAGGAAGAGATGATCGCGACGGAAGAGGTCATCGCGGCCATCTACGAGCGCAAGCGTGACGTTGCCGTCAAGGGTGGGGAGCGCGAGGCATCACGCGCCATTGGCAACTTCCGCGACATTATCGAGGCTGCCCACGCGTACGGAGCGAGCGACGTCCACATCGAGCCGCGAGACTTCCTGTCAGAAGTCGAAGTGCGCTTTCGGGTGAACGGTGACCTTTATACCTATCGGCGGCTGCCGAAAAACATGGTGCGCCGGGCGCTGTCTGCCGCCTACTCGGACCTCGTCCAGAAGAACACAAACTCGGGAAACTCATTCCAGCCGAGCGCACCGCAGTCGGCCATGATTCCGCTGGTACTCGGCAGGGACACGGTAAACCTGCGATGGCAGTCCGCGTCGACGGTTGGAGGTTACGACGTTGGTTTGCGTCTGCTTGATGGCAACTTCAAGAATTACTCGGTGCTGATGCCTGACCAGATGGGGCTGTCGCCGAGCCAGCTTTCGCTCATCGAGACGCTAAACCATGTCAGCGGGGGCATTACGGTGCTCACCGGCGAGACGGGTTCGGGCAAGACCACGCTGCTACGGGCACTTTCCTACATGCTTCCCGACCGTGAACTGAAAAAGCAGTTCGCCGTCAGTGAGCCGTCCGAATATCCGTTGCCGTGGCTCTCGGAGATCTCGATCATCCGTCGGCCGGACGAGTCAGACGAAGAGGCGAGCCGCAAATATGCGGAAGTGATCCGGACGCTCATGCGGATGGACCCGGACGACGTGACGATCTCGGAAGTGCGTGATCGCGTCGTGATGGGGCTGGTGTCGGAACTGGCAATGACCGGGCACCCAGTCCGTTTCTCGCTGCATGCGGGCGACATCATCTCGGCGGTAATGCGGATGGCGGGTGGCCGGCTACAGCTGCCGATCGACGAACTGGCCGCCGAGGGCTTCATCAACGCGGTCGGCAACCAGAAGCTCGTGCCGACCTTGTGCAAGGACTGCAAGCTGCCCGCCGAAGAAGTGATGCCCCAGCGGGATCTCGAACTGCTGCGCTCGAAATTTGGCCTCGATACATCGAAGATGGCTTGCCGGAATCATGCTGGATGCCCGACCTGTCGCCTGGATGGCCTGTTTGCACGCGACGGCAAGGTCGCAGGGGGCACGATGCGGCCGACGCTAGTAGCCGAGCTTTACCGTCCGACGGAGGAGTTCCGCGAGCGTATCGCCGCGCGCGACTGGCGTGGTGCGCGCGCAGTATGGCGCAGAGAGCGTACGACCGGCTTCGACAACGAGGACATGACCGGAAAGACGGTATATGAACATGCTCTTTTCAAGGCTTCGCGCGGCGAAATCGACCCACAATTCATCAACCGTTCGATGCAGTCCTTCGCGCAATATCGCGTGATGCCGGGTGCTGACGGGAAACTGTGACGAGGTCCGTGCGTAATGTTCAGTTCGTTGATTGCCATGCTTCCCGAAGCGACGCAGATGCGCCTTGCGCGCTGGCGCTTCCAGAGCGTGCGCGAATCCTTCTACAAGGAAACGCGCCTCGATATCGAAAAGAAAGGTCTGCGTGATGTCGAGACGCTGCGCGAGCGGCTCGAGACTTATGAAACGCGAAACAGGGCGCGCAACCGGATCGAGTGGAAGGTGTTCGCGCGCGTGCGCGACCGCCTGGTGAAGGGTGACTCTTTCGCCGCAGCGATACGACCGTATATTCCCGGCGATGAGTACACGCTGTTCGACATTGCCGGCGAGTCGACGCAGAAAGACGCGGTGATCCGAGGCTTCGAGTTGGCCGAGATGGCAGCCTTTGCAAAGCGCACGTTGTCTTCGCAGACGTCGCTGCAGCTTGCCTACCCGACGTTCCTGCTGGTCTATCTGTACGGCTTCTGCATGATGTTCGGCGGGGTGATTTATCCACAGGTGGTCGAGATCAAGCCGCTCGAACAGTGGCCAGACTTCGGGCAGATCTTCTACCGCATCGACACGTTCGCCTACGACTACTGGTGGATCTCCGCATCGGTCGTCACGAGCCTCATAGCGGGCTATTTCTGGACGCTCAAGCGCTGGGTGGGACCGCTTCGCAACCGGTTCGACCGATTCCCGCTGATGTGGCGCAACCGGCGCGACATGCGGGCCGCCTTACTGATCGTCTCGTTGGCCGGGTTGTTCGAATCGAACCTGACGTTGCGTGCGGCGATCAACCGGATCGCCAAGAGCGCCGATCCCTGGATGCGCTGGCACCTCAACACGATGAGCAAGCGTCTCACGCAGCGCCCGGATCAACCGATGCGTGCCCTTGACACGGGCATCTTCTCGGAAATGATCGTTGACACGATCACCGATGCCGCAGGGCGCGACCAGTTCGAGGCGGCCATCAAGTCCCTTGGCCGTGATTCGCTCGCTCGGGTCGTCGAGGCGGTGAAGCGCAATGCGCGGCTGACGCATTACATGCTGCTGGGCTTCGCGGTCGTCGTGTTCATGACCGTCGGTATCGGCTCGTATGTAGTGACGGGCGCCGTGAACATGAGTGGCGGCATTCCTTCGGCAGGCTCGCAATAAATGCAACTTCTATCGGATCGCGGCCGTTACGGCGCGGCATGCAAATAATTTTCGGGGAATATTCCATGCAACAGCAAAAGGTGGCAAACCGGGCGCGTCTTATCAAGTTCGGCCGGCTCAAGAAGCAGTCCGGCGAATTGTCGCTCATCGAGGCAGGCGCATACATGGCTGGGGCAGCACTGCTCGCGATCGCCGTCATCAAGGGTAGCGCGTACGTTTATACGACCATCAAGTCGTCGCAGTTCACCAGCGAAGCGCAGATGTTCCATACCGGCATTCTGAACGCGACGCAGAACGACGCGGATTTCGGGGCAGAGACGTTGACCACGCTCGCGACCAACCGCGCATTTGATGCGGCCGGTGCGCGGCTGGCATCCGACAAGTCGTCGTTGAAGGGCATCTTCAACCAGCCGGTGACCATCTCGGTTGGCTCGCTCAGCACGGCAAATGACTCAATCATCATGTCGTACCAGGTACCGACTGCCGTGTGTGCGATGAGTGTCGCTGCGCTGACCAACACGTACTCGCAAGTCGCCGTTGGCGCGACGACTGTGTCAGGCCCGACGACGACGTTCAGCAGCAGCGTGGCGGGCGCGGCCTGTGAATCGGCGGGCGCGTATGCGACGCTGCAGCTTTATACGTCGCGTACGTGATCGGGCCAGGCGTCCATGGGCAGCTTACTGGAAATGATGTTCGTGCTGCTTGGCGCGGCGATCCTGACGGTGCAGGGCATCAAGGAGGACGTCGCGCACAAGCGGGATACGATGCTGGCGATTGAAGGTCAGAACGAAGCCACGCTCGTGACGGCCTACGACAGCTGGATCACGGACAACTTCACATCGCTTCTCTCGCAATACACCGCGTCAGGCAACAACGCTACGTTGACTCCGCCTACGCTCGACCAGCTTAAGTCGGCTGGCAATCTGAAGCAGGCGCACAGCCTGGGCCCGTTCTGGGGCGGTGGATATGCGGTATCAATGACGATGGTGCCGACGGGTTGTACGCAGGCCGCGGGCGATTGCCACGTCTCGTTTGCGCTGTATCCGACACAGCCCCTGCTGAAGGGCGGAAAAGCAGACGTCGCGGGAGCTGCGCAGATTGCAGTGGCCGGGTCAAAACTGGCCGGAACAAGCCAGTTCGGATATTCAAATGCGCAGGCGCCGGGCACCATCACCGGCATCAATGGTTCATTTACCGCACCGAACCCGCTGGGTTCAAAAGCCGCGTCGATCATGGCCACGAATGGTCCCGACTCGGACGGCAATTCGATCTACATCCGGCGCGACGGCAGCGTGACGTGGACGGGCGACCAGGACGTCAACAACGTCAGTCTGAAAAACGTCAACGACATTGCGACCCAGACGATAGAAGCGAGTGGGGCAGTGACGGCGGGTAGCGTGGCAGCAACGGGCGCGGTAAAGGGCAATTCGGTTTCATCGAGCACCACCCTTCAGGCGGGCAACATCGCTTCTCCGCGCAATCCCTGCTCCCCAAACGGCGCTATCGCGAACAATAGCGATGGCTCGGGACAGCAATTGACTTGTCAGTCAGGCATCTGGCTTCCGAACGGGGGGCGGGTCCTGCGAATGGGATACAACCCTGTCGCGGATGGCTCGACCGTTGCGAAGCCGTCGTGTCCCGCAGGCGGAACCGCGATTGTGGAACTCACGCCGCAGAACTGGTATGTGAACCAGTCTGCCACGGTGAACTTTAACGCCTACGACAACGGCAGCTATTGGCAAGTTCGCATTACAGATGGGGCCGGTGCGGGAGTCCCGGGGATGGCATACGCGGGAACATATTGCTCATATTAAGAAAGTTCACAAGATGAAAAGAAATCAAGCTGCTCTACCATCGATCCGTGCGACGCTTCTTTGTACTGTCCTCTCAGCAAACGTTGCGATGGCCGGCAATCCCGTAGTCTGCTCATCCAACTACTACGACGCCACGTGTACTCCGCATCTGACTCGCGCCTATCAGACGCCTACGACCTGCTCGACAAGTCCCGGCTGGACGACGGTAACGCCGGCTAGCTGGATTGGTTCAAGATTCAGCGATCCACAGTGCAGCTATACGCCGCCGCCGACATGCCCGGCAGGATGGTCCGAGGCGAGTCCCGCAACGTGGAATGGGACAAGTTGGGCTGGCCCGAACTGTCAAGCGCCCGCACCCCAAGACCCATCTGCGTCGTGCAACGCCTCGATTCCGTCACAGTACGTCGCGACATCGTCTTGGAGCCAAACTACTGACCCGTTTCTCCTTAGCACCGCCGCTACATACGCCGCGGCGAACGGCATTCCTAGCTGGACTGCTCTGTATGGGCGCAACTACGACGGCCCCACTTACTCTTTGCCATGCTTTGACCGAAACAACTACAGAGCCGCATGCTACGTCAACGGGTCGACCGTCGTTGGAGTGGTTATTGGTCAGGCGTCGTCTGCGACCGGTGGCGCGTGTAATCACTGACGGTTATCGCCGTCACTAAAAAAACGCCCCGGCGAGTCGCGCGGGGCGTTTTTGCTAGATCAGTTTTGATTAGCCGACGACGTTGCCGGTCGTGAAAGTGAAACTACGCGAGAACGCCACTCCGTTGACCGTACCCGTAATGGTGACGGCGTAGCTGGTATTGGGCGACAGCGGCGAACTCGGATAGGCGACCGCCTCGTATGCGGGAATGAGCTTGTTTGGATCCTTCGACGAATCGAGCAATTGCACGCTAGCAGGTGTACCGGTCGACGTGTCCGTGATGGACGCCGTTTGCAAAACGATCGTATCTTGCGGGTTGCCAGCGACCCCGATCGGAGTGCCCCAGGCACCCGACGTATTCGGCGGAGTCGGCGTTTCGCCGAGCGCCTTGTATGGTACGCCCGTCGTCCCTTGGCAGGGGAACGTGAGCGGTCCATTGCTAATAACGGACTGGAGGTTTGCAAGGGTCAATGCCCCCCAAGCCTGCGGAGCGCCGTTGAAAGTAGTCTCCGCGTAGCCAACACCGACTTGGGTTACGGGCCATACAACGGTGCCGATGTGATAAACGCCGGAGATCCACCCGTACAACAAGTTTTGCCCGTAGCCAGTTTCGGTAAGGGCGGGGGTCGTCCAGAATCCGTTGCTGACGCCGCCGACTGCAACACTGCCAGAGGGGAAGCCGACCGCCGCCGCGCGATCCGAGAAAGTCACCCCGGTGTAACCTGCCTTTCCGGCGGTCTCGGAATCGCTGACCGCATTGGCTTGTGCCATATAGCTCGAATGGTTCGCCGTTGCTTTGTCTAGCAAAGTGTTCTCGGTCAGAGCCGGAAAGCCGCATTGTTGACGATACTGGTTCAGCGTGGTGAAGATCGTCTGCTCTGCGCTATTCGCTGCGTATTGCGGCGTCGTCACATTACCGGTTGTGGGGCTGGGCGGGGCGGCCGGTGGAGTAGTCGGGCTGCTTGCATTACCGCCGCCACCACCACCGCCGCATGCGGCCAGAGCCATAGCTGCCGCGATCGAAACCGCCGTCAATGCGAGTTTGCTGCTTTTCATTCTTAGGTCCTCGTGTCTAATGTGGCCGCGCCCCCGCGCAACCTTGATTTCATCTTATAGAGGGCCGCGAAAAGTCAAGGCAGCTTGGCTGCCAGTTCCTTCACGTCGCATCGTGCACCGCGTTGTTTCCGACCGCGCACGCATTGTAAGTTTTTGTGGTGCTCGCACCGTTGTGAACACGCAACCGTTTGCTACCGCCGACGCGGGCGTTCGCGCCACCGCTTTATGCGTAGCGCACCAAACGATGCAACCAGCATGATCGCGACGGGTACTGGCTGCGATGCGCCGATGATCGGGATCAGGAGCGAACCGGCCCACACCATGGTCAGGAAAACCACAAGGTGTCGGAACGCCTTGCTCTGCACGACAAGGGCAAGGCGCCCGCCTGCGTGACGGCAACGCGCTGCATACACTTCGTTGGATTTTTCGAGATCGAAGCTTGTTGCGTCCTTGGCCGCTGAGCGTTCCGCGCGATAGTGGCGCTCGTACCTCAAAAACCGCGCGTCGCCGCGGCCTCTCAGCCAGGCCGCGACGCTATCGCTGAAGAGATGGGCGAAGTCCTGCATGTCAATGTAGAACGTCGGAGCAGAATTCGACCGCGCCGATCGCATCTGCGATGCATTCGCCATCGGCCTCGGAATAGAAGGCGCCTGTCTCCACATCGCGCCAGCCGAATTGAGCACGCCCGTCACGAGAAAAGACTACCCATCCAGCTTCTACAGGAAATGCCGCGGCCATGTCGGTCTCCTACGGTCAGATGGACGCTCTGCGCTTGCTTGCCTGGGCCTTCGTCGAAAGCAAATAGTTGCAGCCAGGGCATGAAAAGTCTTTCGCCAGTTCGATCTTTCCTTCACTGTTCGACAGCACGTAGTCGGTTGAGCAACTCCGGCACGCGGCGATCGTCAGGCGCGAGTCCATGGCCATCGAGCGGGTCAAATGGTTAGCGCGGTCGGCTGTGATCATCAGGTTCTTGCCGAACATCTTCGCCATAATGTCGTTCGCTGAGATCAACGACTGCGGGATGTTGCCGCCAGCGGCCAGACCGTTGCGATACAGCCAGACGTAGACGGTCGCCTGCAGCCGGCGCACCGCGCTATCGACGTACCAAGGCAGAGAATTAGCTCGGCAGCCGCAAGGCGAGCTCACACCGTGAATGTCTTTGTAGGTCGTCCGCGCCTTGTTCGGATTCAGATTGAACAAGTCGATCGCCGTCGATGCACGGCATCCCTGCGCCATCATCAGACGCGCGTAGATTTCCTTGTCTTCACGCTCAAGGCGCAGTTCAGTCCAGATGTGCTTATAGGGAAGGGTGTCGGAGCGAACTGGCGACGTGCGCATGAGGTAATGGGCAACCGTTTCTTCCGTCACCCAGCCAGCTGCATATTCCATCCAGAAATTCGGGTCTTCGAAGCGCCATCGGAACAGCGGGAAGCGGATAGAGCCGATAGCCTTCTCAAGACGGGCCATCGGCAGCTGCCTGAGATAGTTTGCAAGCTCAATCGAGATGCCAAGCAACGGCACCGCGAGCATGTTCATGTGCAACACGTCCTTGATGAGTTGCACATATGCCTGGTTGTAGTGGTAGATATCCCGGCTTGTGATCTGATCGAGGCGTGGCATGGCCTCCGTCAACGCTTCTACCTTCTGCGAGGACATTACGCCGTCGACGAAGGATTCCCAGTCGCGCGGATCGTCGAGAACCGGGGCGAGTGCCATGAACGGCATATTCATAAGAGTCGCCTTCGCACCGATGTACTTCTCGAACGTTTCCATGTCCGCGAGTGACAGGGCGAATACGTTCTCTAGCTGACGGTGTGCCGCGAGCGCGCGGCGCATGAAGTCGGTCAGCCCAAAATTGTGGCGCTGAATTTTTTCGGCCAGCCACGCCGAAAGCAGAAGGTTGGTCGGCTCACTGTGGCCGCGAAGTTCTTTTTGCATGATTTAGTCTTTTTCTTGTTCAACTACGAGCGACGGAGTGTCGCTCACCCCGAGCACAGTATGGTTTAGTGCGCCTTGCGGTTCAGCGCAGCTTCAACTTCGGAAAGCGTCTTGCGCATCGCTGCGGCGAGCGCTTCCAGTGTCGGGTTGTACTGTTCGGGATTGCTGGACGCTTGAACTGCCAACTGGACGGTAGCCATCTTTCCGGAGACCTCTCCCCACGCGTTAGTGAGATCGTCGAGTGCGTTCTTCACTGCTGCGGCGGCCTCACGTTCCGACTGCTGCGCGGCGACGCTGGCGCGGAGACTCTCGATCTCCTTTGCGAGGTCATCTTTTTGCTCCTGAAGTTCTTTCAGTTCGCCCATCGCATCCGCACAGGCATCTGAGAGGTTCTTGTAAGCGCCAGGCAGCTTTTCGACCGGAACTTCCACGCGTTCCGTTTTGGGTTTCGCCGCACGCATAGCCTTCAGTTCGGCGGTTGTCTCCTCAAGCGCCTTGTTTTTAGCCGCAAGCTCCTGTTCCAACGCGGGATACCCGGATGAACGTTGCGCGAGCAGTTCCTGCAAATTGGCAATGCTTCTGTCCTGTTCGGCGAGGCTGCGCTCATGTCCCGCCAACTGCTCCATCAGATGGCGGTTTTCGCGCACGCTGACATCCAGTTGAAGCTTATTATCGGCAAGCAGGCCTTCGAGGTTGTCCAGCTGCTTGTCGCGGTCAATGATCGCTTCGTCCTTGGACTGAAGCTCCTTGAGCATCGCCGCAATGTCCTCGCGGCCCATCTTGGGGTCCGCGTTCTTCTTTTCCTTGATGAGTCGGATCTGGTCGTCAGTCACTTCCGGAGTGGCCAGCAGATTGAGTTCGCCGAAGCTGAAGATCTTCACGGCCTCAGCATCGTCGGCAAATCTTTGATGGCAGCGCATGTAGTTGTAAGCGCTTGGGCGAGTGATATTCAGAGCCTCGTGGAAAAAGTCCAGGCAGAGCGACGCGCCTTTTCTTCGTGCCTTCGTCGAGTCACCGACCTTGCCGGTGTGGTGGGTGATCGCGGACTTCATCATTTGGGAAAGGTGTCCCCCGAGAATGACCAGTTCGGCGACCACTTTCGACCGCGATTCCGAAACGGACATCATGTGCTCGACGAGCTTCGCAATGAAATCCGCCGATTCGGGGCCCGCTCCAAAAATCTTTTGTGCGGCGTTCGCGATGTTGTTGCGCGTGACGGCGTTCGGATCCTGCAAGCTGAACACAAGCTCGTCCAGCGGATCAAATTTCGTAACGTCATGCACGGCTGCTACGACAGGCGGCCGGCCTGCGAGCTTAATTTCCGTGCTGGATGTCTTGCTTGTTTGCATTGTTCTCTCCAACAGTTAAATACACGACCACCCCGGTCGTACAAACAACAGCCCTTTAGAGCCAAGGGTGACCAGCTTGGGCGTTTGCGGGTTGCGGCTATCGGGCGATGTCGGAATGCGACGACGACTTCCTGACTCTTTCTTTCCTCGGCGACGGGTCCCGTCGCGAGGTAGTTACATGTGTAACGAAGATTAAGCTGAACAAAGCCGGTCGTTTCTTCGAAAGAGGTGCGTTTCGACCGCTCTTTCGACCTTTGACGCACGGAAATGCCGCGAGCGTAATCGTTTAACGGTCACATGTCGGAAACATTTAGTACCATTTTCGAGGGTACGGTCTAATTGACACGAAAGAAATTACCTGCTAACGATCGCCTTATGTTCGAGCAGATCGGTCTCACTTCTTCGCACCAGCAGGGTGACGGCGGCCATCGCTTTCTGAACGTCGATCGGTCGCAGTCCGGCAAATGCGTCGCGTCTTGAGCGCAGCCATTGCGGAAGGTCGGCGAGGGTCAGCAGATCGGAATGCAGTGCTGCATCCAGCGTTGCCGCGGGCGACGTGAAGAGGCCAGCTCCCGTCACCGGCCAGACGGGCGGGAGGTTCGAGCGGAAGAAGTCAATCTTCGTCCTGTTCTGGGCTATGGGGGAGCGGCGATCTTCTGCGCGTAGATCGGACCCAACGCGGGTGAGCATCCCGTGCGCGGTCGATGGGGCGATCCGCCCTGACCAGTTCTTCGTCTCGAAGACGAAGATTCCGAATGGAGTCACGGCGAGATGATCGATTTCAGCGGTCGGAAACGCTGTGCCTGGCGCATGCTCGATAACCAGCGGCGCACCCAGCAGGACGTAATCCGAACCGCAGAGCCATTCCAGCGTCTCTTTCAATTTTGCGTGCGCTGCTGCCTCGCCCTGTGCGCCCAGCGCTTCCGCCCGGCTCAAAGGCTTCAGCCCTTGCCAGGTGACCTTGGTGCGTTTCTTGAAGCGGCGGACTAACTGGTAGGCGCCTATCGCAAGTGCTATCTCGAGGACCATCGCGGTGCCTTCATCGGTGTTGAACTGGAAACCAGCTTGACACGTCGGCTGTGAAGTCAAGGCGCCAGAAATAGCAAATTGGGATCGGGCGACAAAGAGCGTATGTTTTTCGCAGCTTTCCCGCACACGCTATGCGCGCAGATGCGTAAATTTTCACTAACCACCGCGTTTCCTACGCATCGAATGCAGGCTCTGCCGGGCCACGCTCGCGTCTCTGCTTCTCAATCTCTCTTCCTTCGTTGATTGCTGTTTTCGCCACGGCTCCGCTGAGCCGTGACGAAAGCGTCTCTCCGCGCATCAGATTTCCCTGCTCACCCGAGCATCGAAACCCCTCCAGCGCTGACCAGCCTGGACATCCCCTAGTGCGTTAATTTTTCTGGAGAGAAAAATGCCGAATCAGTTTGTTGCGAAAGCGACGCGCACGCCGCTGTCGTTCCTTCTTGTTTGTATCGGGTTGTATTTCGCGGCCCATTCGTTTTTTGCTGCTCTGTTCGTCGGCTACATGGTGTTCATGTGGATCAAGAAATCGATCCGCGATGCGCATCGAGCAGATGTTGAGGCTAGCGACGCCAAGGCACCGCCAGCGGCCGCCACGCCTCAAGCAAAACCAGACGAAAACGTGACCGCTACGGTTACGCCTATCAAACGACAGTACGCAAAGTCGCCTGTCGTTGCTCCTCTTAAAACGGGCACTGACGACAAGTCTGCTGGCCTGTAACGCATGGACGCCCATTTGGGCGTCCATGCACCTTTACCCCAACGGGAACCCAACCCGTTGCGGGGTCATGGGTTCCCGTTCAACGGAGAAATCCCATGGAAAACGAAATTGCGGCATGGCAACTCGACATGTTCGGCGGAGCTTCGCCGATCGTCGCGCCTCCACCGGCAAAGGTCGATCCGCTTCCCGATCCGCAGTTCTGGAGCGAGGACGTGCGGGAGAAAATGGTCGACGCACTGATCAGTCTCGCGACCGACAGTCGTCGGGGTGACAACATGCCCGAATCGCTGATGGATTGCTGCACGCTGTTCAGCGAGCGGCTCAGAAACAGAAAGAAGCTGGAGATGGAAGACTATCGCGCGACGCTCGGTTGGGTGATGGAATTCTGGGACGGTGCCTTGCCGTACCGGTATGTCTGCCTCATAAATGGCGTTGACCCGGAGATCCTCCAGGACGTCATCATGAGCAATCCGCTGCTCAAGCGGGACATGGAAGACGTCCGTCACAGCTGTTTCGGCAGCCTGCTGTAGGGGGATGTGATGACTACATCTTCCTTCGGCCGCATGTTCGATGGCCTGTTTGGGAGCGCTGCGCAGCCACCGCGCTCGGCAGCCCCTTCAGCCCCTTCGCAGCCGCCTCCCGTTGAAGTGGGGCGCGGCGCGGATAACGAGCGTCACGTTGTGATCGCTGGGCAGGCTCGGCTTTTTCGCGATGAGGGCGACGTCGTTGTCCAGTTCCACCCGACATTCGACTACGAGCTGCGCGAGACATCAGTCGGTATGAAGCTGATACCGGCGCTGGAACCCCACTGGGCCGTTCAGCGCGAGCACCAATGCTCGATGCTGGAAGCGATCGCAGAAGCAATCCGGTCAGCGCGGGCAGACGTGACAGATGTCCCGATTGCCGACGTCCCGGGAGCGAGCACTTCACAGCATGCCCATCCGGGTTCGCGCGGGCGCGCTGGAGCGAATGTCCAACCTGTCCCGTTAGTGATCGACAATGCGCCGGCACTGGAGCTACCCGTAAAGGCCCAACAATCCCATCGATCCGAGCGCCCGCACTACGGCAAGGTGAGAGAGTGGGGCGAGAAGGAGTTTCCGGATGGAAAACGCCCGGGAAAGACATATGTCTCCTTCTGCCTGACGCTTGAGCAACGCGGCGAGCAGCACGTTCTGCAGGGCGAGGGACTGCGTGAAGCCATCGCCGAAGCGCGCTGCCATATTGGCGATCGTGTCGAGGTCCGGCGCCTTGGAAAAATCAAGGTTCCAGCCGTCGGCAACGATGGTCGGCCCAAGCTCGATGCGTCGGGAGCACAGATTCTCTGGGACAAGTGGCTGTGGTCCATCACGAAAAAGTGATCGGCTACTGGCACTGATCCCGAAGATTCTCACCATCGATCCCGTATTAACTCACCTTCGTTGCTTTGACCGTACCCAGCGTGGAACGGGCAAAGCGACGAGGGAGAGATCTTCTTCGCACCGCAGTCAGCGGCCAATCCTTCCATCAGACCATCCTTGCTGAAAAAAGCCGTTCGAGCCGGTGCGCAATCGCGTTCCCGGACGGCTTTTTTGAGCAACGGTTTTCCGCCTTTTCGAAGGCATCGACCTCTACCACACCACAATCTGGAGTGACAAATGTTTGATAAAGATGTCAAGCCGCCTCCCAAGTTGTCCCCGGAGCAGTGGATTGCGTTGCTCCAGAAGTATGGAGTGCCAGCAAGCTCGCTGACGGGAAAGGGATCGCCTTGCCCGATTTGTGGCGGCAACGACCGCTTCACGTATGACAATCTACGCAACCGCGGCGACTGGGTTTGCCGTAAATGCAATGCAGGTGGCCCTAAAGCCGGTGACGGATTCGAACTGATCTGCAAGATCGCGGGGATTCCTTTCTGGAAATTGATGCTTGAGCTCGCCGGTGGCGTTCCGGCAGCAGCACGAAACGACGCCGTCAAGACGCAGGGCACCGCCCCGCGCCGAAAGGCTGATCCGGCATGGGCACAAAAGCGGCTCGACTCGATGTGGGGAAATGCGATTGCCAATGGGCGCGACGATCTCATATCGCGCTACCTTCGTTCACGCGTTCCCGGTCTGGCCGTTGGGCCGTCGTCTGCGTTGAGGCTTGGAATGCTCGAGTATCGCTATGAGAAGAAGCTGATCGGCGAGTGGCCCGGGATTCTTGCCCGGTTCGTATTGCCGGACGGTCGGCTCGGCACGCTGCATCGAACTTTCCTCGATCGGTCGAAGCCCGCGAAGGCGACGATCATCACTAACGATGGTGAAGTTCTGCCGGCGAAGATGAACGACGTGACCGTGAACAAGCTAAACGGCGGCGCGGTCCGGTTGATGGAACCTGTGAACGGTGAAATCGGAGTGGGTGAGGGCCTGGAGACAGTGCTCGCGGCGCACATGATGTTTCGCGTGCCAGTCTGGTACTGCCTGAACAGAAACCTTCTTTCGGATTTCGTTGTGCCGGAAGGCCTCGGTATCCGCGTTGTCCATATTTTCGCGGACTTCGATGTGGTCGATCCCAAGACGCGCAAATCGCCCGGGATGGATTCGGCGCTGATTCTCGCGAAGCGGCTTCGAGCGGAAGGGTACACGGTGATCATTCACCGGCCCAAAGTGCGAGGGACCGATTTCGCAGACGAGTGGTTGGCGTCCTGCACCGCGCCGCGCGCTCTCGTCGTTCCTCCGGGAGCGGGGAGGGAGCGTCAGGCGCTGCATGTTTGATTGAAGGCGGGCATCCCCGCTGAAGTGTTGTTTCTTAAACCGCCCGGTGGGGATTCGTCCCCATCGGGGCCGCAATCCGTCGGGCCTTTTCAATGGAGAAAAGCATGTTCACGATGATTGTTGGCCGGTTTGAGATCATTGCAACGTCGGGCGTCAAAAACGGCTCCGTGCGCGTCGGTAAGTCGGAAGCGGTCGCCTACGATGTGATCGACCGTCACCAGCGAGGCAACATCAAGCCTGAGAAGGTCGGCGTCGATCTTGATGCTGCATGGTTCTACTGCATTCGCCATCAGGCGCGCGCGCAAGGTGTTTCGTTATTGCATTAACCAACCCCATAAAGAAAAACCCGGCTTAATAGGCCGGGTTTTTTTTCGTCCGCTGGAACGGCAGGGAAGCCCATCACTAGTCGATGGCTTTGTAGCGGAGGACAGCCCTCATCAGGAAAAAGAGGAAAAGCAGGATGGGGCGCATCAGACCCATTGCCCAGATGCCACCAAGGCCGCTCACCAGAAAGAGGGCGACCGTGAAATCGCATTTAGGGAGCAACACGTCGACGAACATGATGGCGAACAGGGCGACGGCGATGACCGCTCGACGGCCAGCAGGCGAGAGGCCCTTAAACTTTTCAAACATGATCGCCTCCTTTGCGAAGCCATGCTTTGAGCACACCACGGAAATGATAAGCAGACTCCAACGCAGCGAGCGCCACTGCGACGAGAAGCCAGAAGCGCGCGGCACGCGTCCAGTCGGCCTGCGCAAGTACGTTGAAGAGTTCCACAGTGTGACTCCATTAGGTTGAGGCTCCGGCAGTGAAGTGCCGACAAGCCGATGACCTATCTTCGCAAATACTACGCGAAGTCAAGGTCGCCGGCCCTGATCAGAATTGCGCGAACTGGTCTGCAATCGCGTCTTCGTCGAACCGTCTGCCGTTGCCCGCTCTGCTCGCATCGGAAGAAGGCGTGATTGCCGTCTCACGCGTAGCGATCAGATCGGTGGCGGGGCGGAGATCGGGCTTGCTCGCGGCCGCGTCCGTCTGCATGTCACTGCCGCTGGACTGAGCTGGCAACCGAGGCATCGTCACGGGCGGCAGTTCGACCGCCGCTATTGATTCCGCTGTCGAATGGCTGCGCTCACCCCGGAGAGCTGCCCTCGCAAGCGCTCTGATAGCACCAGCACGCACGCGGGGATTGTCGTACCGCATGATGTAGGCATACAGATCAGGGTCGGTCGCTTCGTTGAGCGTTACCTTGACCAGTGTGACCTCATTCATGCGGCGGCTCCCATCGTCTTGCGCTCACGCGCGAGTGTCGATTCACCGACGATCAGGAAGCCTTTCGCGTTCGCGTAGCAGGGCGCATCAAGGACGTCGAGCTGAACGCGCGGGAAGGCAGCGCGGATCGCTGGTTCGTACAGCCCTGCACCGCCACCGGTGAGGACGATCGAGCGCAAGTCGGCGGTGCGACCAACCCTGTTCTGCATTTCCTTGACCGTTGAGTTGACGACTGCCTGTGACTGTTCGAGAAAGGGAACGAGGTCGATGTCCTTGCCATAGAACAGCATGGGCTTCTTCTCGCGGAGGCACTTGTCGATGCGTTCGATATCGTCGACCGGTTCACCTTCCTGCTTCGCAATCAGGGAAGCGATGCTCTTGTAGACATGCGATGCACCGCCCGGTGCGCCGCCACTGCGGCGATCGTTCATTGTGAAACCATGCGCCACCACCCAGTCAGTCGTGAAATAGCCGACGTCGATCACGAGATGGGCATTCTCGCGGTCGAACCGGCTGCCGCCATATTCAGAGAATGACACCAGGGAGCCGAGCGGCTGGGGTACGACTTTAACAGAGCCTACCTTGACCGGGCCGTGGCCGAAGTTCAGGGTGCCGGTGAACGCGTCGCGCAGATGCGCGGAATACTTCGTGATGCTATGGACGGGTAGCCCGAGCACCATGCGCTCGACTTCCGTCACCCCTGCGAAATGGAGTGAGCCGCCGAGAAGTGCGGCATAGTTGGGCGTGAGGCAGAAGTCTTCCGACAAGGTTCGCCCTGCGTTGCCATATGCCGAAGACAGTTCAACACCCGGCCCGATCTCGTACGTTGCGCCGTCGACCTCGATGGGTGCGACCTTGCGTGCATGTAGCACACCTTGGCCGAAGCCCGACACTGCGTCGCTCACTGCAATAGGCGCCAGAGACGGGAACATCTGGGTCGCAATGTCAGAACCCATGCGGAACGCGCTTTTGGTGTTTCCATATCCGACGTCGACTGCAAAAACTGATACTTTCATTTGCTCTCTCCAGAGTTGTTAGATCAAGTCACGTTGCTTGGTCCAAGCTTGGGCCATGTTTGGCCCGAAGTTGAACAAGGGCGATGGCGAATACGCCGCTGGGTCCAAGCTTGGCCCGAGCCACCTTCAACGCTTCGCCAGATAGCTGCCTTGGAGTTTCGCTTGGCCCGCACTCGGACCAACCTTGGGCCAAAGCTCTTTGTGACGTTCCAACTCTAGCGACTTGGGAATGAAGTCAAGGAATCAAAGCTCGCAACATTTACGCAGCTTTCGCAGCACCGCGTGCCAAGCGACCCCGTTAATCTCTGCGTTACCCACCGCGCGAACTGCGCATCGACCTTGAGTTTCATCATTGAAGGGAATCGCTATGCCTGGCGAAATCCCCTTCTGTCGCAGGCCGCAATCTGATGCGGCCTTTTTCTGATTCAAATCAAAAGCAATCCGGCGCAATTTGAGGACACCGGACCCGCGATATCCATTGGGTTAGCGGGCGGTTTTGCCCGAATTTGCAATTTGAGCGGAAGTTCAAGCGGACAGTCGGACAGTCTGGACGCCAGAACGAACTACGCTCAAAGAGCATGGACACACCCTTTCAGCACACGAAGCTGGGTGCGTTACATGAGGCCCGAACCACACTGCGGCTGATTGAACGTGCTTGGGGGTGGGGGAATGTGCGCGCCATTGTGGCGACATGTTCCCTGTACGGAAGACGAACGGTAGGCGCAGCCGGATACAAAAGTGCGCAAAAGGAATTACCGGGCAGTTGGCCGCGTCGTGCGGGTCGCGAGACTTGCGTACACGGGCGCGCGAGAGCGCGCAAAGGCCGGTTCGGTAGCCGTAGCAGCCGCATAGCCGGGTTCGCGGAGCGAAAGCTCTGTGGCTCGACCAGCGACAGCAGCGGGGATGCGATTCAACGACGATGGGTTCTGCAACGGCAGATCCGGTTCGAGGATGCACAACGCAGCAGGGTCGCAGGCAGGCATTACGCGAGGCGTGAGTCTGGCAGCAGGCAGCAGTACGGACAGTCGATGCACGTTTCTTCCACGTGCGGGGCTGATCAAATGGAATCGCTAAAGGACAGGAAGGTATGACCCGGCGGGGTAACGCGGAGCGCAAAGCGGACGATGAGGCGGGGGATAGGCTCCCTGAGTCTCGCGCGCAGCGCAAAGAGAAGGCCTGGTAACGAAGGGCAGCAGGTGCTCGCAAAGGCACGTACCTGCAACGACTGAGGAACAACAAAGATGGCCGCAATATTGAACGTGCGCGCGGTGCTGCGTGACTATCGGTTGCCTGCGGATTTCAAGGCTGCACTGGAAGAGATGTTCCTGACGAATGTGGACCGCGTCCATAGCCGTACCAGAATCAGCGCCAAGCCGCTGTCGATCAAGACGCAGACCTATCGGACGCAGCAGATTTGTCGGTCGTTCGAGGAACTGCGGCAGAACGGGTACGCGCTTCAATCGCCGTATGCGCTCAAGCAGAAGCATATTCAGGTTCTGGTTGATCTGTGGATCAAAGCGGGCCTGAGCGGCGGCTCGATTGAAAACAAGCTCACCTATCTGCGCGCGCTTGCGGAATGGATGAAAAAGCCGAATCTTGTCGGCACACTTGCCGATTACGCGGATCGCGAGTCGAGCAACCTCGTGCGGTCGTATGTGGCTCTCGAGGACAAGTCATGGGAGGGGAACGGCATTGACGCCGCTGCAAAGATCGAAGAGATCGCCATGACTGAGCCATACGTCGCGATCCAGCTCAAGCTTCAGGCAGCATTCGGCCTGCGGGTCGAAGAGAGTTTTCTCCTAAGGCCGGCCGAGGCGGTACGCGACGATGGCATGCTTGGTGTCACGCGTGGCACCAAGGGCGGCCGCGATCGCGTTGTGCCGATTGAATTCAAGCTGGCCGTCCTCGAAGAAGCAGCGCATCTTGCCAACCCGTATACCGGATCGATGATCCCGCACGGCGTGACGAAACAGCAGTGGAAGAACCGCTACTACCGCGTCCTCGAAAAACACGGCGTGACCAATTCCGGGATCGGTGTCACCAGCCACGGTTTGCGGCATCAATTTCTGCAGCAGATGTATGAACGGCTGACGGGTGTACCGGCCCCGATCAAGCAATCGGCCGGACGCGTCGATCGCGAGGCGCACGCCGAAGCAATGCAGCGTGTGGTCGAGGCTGCTGGCCATAGTCGCAGGACAAAGGCGAACGCTTATCTCTCAACGCATAACGCGCTCGCTGCAACGAAGTCCCGAAAGATGACGAGGGAGATGGCCGAGCAAGCTGTTGACGAAGCCAAGGGGATAAAGAGTCAGGCAGCCATCGCCATGGGTATCTCGCGACAGGCGCTGTATCGACTTCTGGGGAAAGTGTGAACGCCCGCGAGGAGTGCGTCGCTCACAGTCGTAGGGGCAGGGCGGAACTGTAGCCACAAAACGGTCGATGTGCTTAGGTGGCTACAGTATCGGGTCTCAGGAAATGTTGAAGATTCAACGAGTTAAAAATTTCTCCCACACAAAGTGCCCATTACACGTTATGGGCACTTTGGAGGAAAGCCTGCCCCTCGGACGGACAGCTTCGTGCATCAATCAGGGTCTCACGCTGATGCTTTGCTCTAGTCCTTCATGACGCCCCATACAAAGGTCATCCGGAGCGGGACCGAGTTTCCGTATGCGCCTGCGCTTTGCGTTCTTTACTTCTTTCGGCATCGAGCAAGACAGGGCCCGACGTTTTCAGCGAAACATCCAGTCGAGGGCGGGGCTGGTCAACGCGTGATAGGTGAAGATGATGCCGAGTGCAAATACCGTCGCGATCTCGGGCATGAGCTCCGTACGGTGGCGAAAGGCAGCGCGGATATAGTCGATGGGTGACATGCGTTTTCTCTATTGGCTTTGGCTGGCCTCACCAACCGGAGAGACCTGAATCCAGTATGGCGTCGCCTGCGTGAAGTCAAGTCACCAACGACTGCGATCAGGCAGATCGTCTACGGCCAGCGAAACGCGGGTCTCAAACGGGCATTCCTCGTCGCCGCCGGTTGCGGGAATCCGCGGGAACTGCACCGATGCCACACCATCGATGTAGACGAAGCGGGCGAGCTGCTGGAGCGTGCGGTAGCGTGCGGCGTCCATCAGCACCGGTTCGATCGGCCAGAAATCGCGGGCGGTGATTTTCCCGTCGATGACCTTTTGCGCGAGCGCAGCGAAGATCGGCCCACGCGTTTCCCAATCCCCGCTGGTTCGGGCAAGCAGGTCGAGGATGTAAGGCGCGTCGACGGGCGAAATCTCCTTGCGGACGAGGTCCAGCAAATCGCCTTCTGTGGCTGCCGGTCGGTTCAGGCGCTCATTCCAGACCTTGCCAGCCTTATTCAGCGCGGCGTGCTTGTCGTTGCCGATGGGAAACCAAGGTGTCTGCATCCCGCAGTCTTCGCAGCAGATGCAGCAGACGGACTCGGTTGGTCGATCCGAAGGGGGGCGCGGCTCGAAGTCGTCCATGATCAGCGCACGGCCGGCGTTGCTGCCGACCTGAGACCAGTCAGTCAACGGTCTGGATCGCTGGTTGATTACGCGTTGGGACCATCCGAAAGCCCAGTTGCCGCCGCAATGGGCGCAGGGGAAGAGTTCGTCAGTCATTGCGTTTTTTCGTTCAAGAGCTGTAACGCTATTGTAGATTGGTGCGTCTTGTCTGCTCGTGATAATCGCACAAAACGGCTAGAAATCGGTCATTGACACGCTCTACTCAAACAGGGCGGGTTTCTACGACCTTGTTATAGCTCTCGTGAGTGAGTAATTCGAGCGGAGCAAGCGTGTTTGCATCAAACATCAGACGATACGATCGTCCGACAGGAACAGATACGAGCTGTCCCTTCGAGGACTTGATCGGCTTCCCTTTGAGCGCGAAGGGATGCGTACCGTCTCGCACCTGTAGTAGCAGACCGCGTGCCTCTCTCTGTACTGCAACCAGATGATCTACGCAGGAAAGGTCGATGGGGTCCATGCTGGCAGCGCGGGCCTTTTCGGATCGTTTGCTTTCGCGCGCGGCACGGGCATTTTCTTTGGTTTTCGCGAGCATGGCGCACGCGTGGCAATACTTGCCCTTGCCGCTGTGGCCGCAGTCGAACGTGCGCTTCATGAAGAAATGCTCCAGTGATAGACAGTCGAGTCCTATTCGATCACGGGAGCAGGGCGCGTCAAGGCGCGTCTGGTGCCGTTTTTCGTGCTCTTTCGGTTTCGACGTGCTGGTCGAGTTCGCGAGACAGTTCGAGAATGCGTGCGTCCGCTCTCGACACGCGGTCCTGTAACCGATCGATCTGGGCCACTGCGAGAGCGTACTGGTCGGCGAGCATACTGAGCGCCCAGAACGGCGTAAGCGACGTGCCGCAGTCGCGGCAGGTCACAATGCCTCCGTGCGTATCCAGTTTGATGTGGTGGTGCGAGCATTCGCCTGGACGATGCTTGCGATCGTCGGTAGTGACGCGTGCACGCGGAAAAGGGATAACGGAACTCGTTTTGTCGCCCATCAGGTGTTGCCATTCAAGAATGCAGAACGATGCGATCTTGTTCCGTCACAGCGATTCACTCGCTGCTAATGCCTCGATCAAATTCGCGCACTGGTCATAGATTGAGGCGTCGCGTTCGAGGGCGCTTGCAGCTTCCTGGCTGTCATCGTTCGCAAGAGTCCGACTCGTTTTTGCCATGTCTCGAAATCGACGGGCAAGATACGCAGCGCTGTCGGTGCGTTCCGGAATCGAAGCCGGTTGCACATCCCCATCGGCAGCCGCCTCAATTGTGCTTGCGTCAACGCCCATTTCTGCGAGAACGGCGCGAACAGTGCGGATCGTCAGGTTGTTTCGCGTTGCGCCGGGCAGGGCCGCTTGCTCATTTTCGATCTGTCGGATGCGCGCGTCGGTAATGTTCATGATCGTTATCTCTTTGGCACAGGCGGTCGCGGTGCTCACCTAAGCAGCAACGGTAGCATCAGGCGCGAACAGGACTCGCGAGATGGATTCGTCGCGCCGGTAGTGATATTCGATGGTGTCGAGATACTGACGGAACGCGGTCGTGTCGGTCGGGCTGCACGGGACGTTTCCCTTGACAAAGCGGACATCGGAAGGCACGTGCGCGTGACGGTCGATTGCAGTGAGCGCCGTGACGTCGGGCAACCACCAGCGATTCCAGCGGGTGGTGAAGGCGAGCCAGCCTTGCGTTGTCGCATCGAGTTCATCCCACGACGCCTGAAAGTCGAGGATCGCGCCGAGCGAACTGAAGAACACCATGCGAATGTTCGTGTCGTCGGCAGCGGCCGCGACGATCTGTTTGCGCCGCTCATCAACGGGATCGGTCGAGCTTGCCATGCAGAGTGCCGGATAGCTTACGTGCCAGTCTGCGTCGCACGGAATCGCGCGCTGCAAAAAAAAGGAATTGGACGTCACTTGTGATCCTTCAAAAAGTGCTTTAGGTCGCACAAACGTATCCGGCAAAGATGTGATGTCGAGTTGCGGCAGGCAGGACCACTGCAGAGAGAGGAGCGGGCGGCACCCATTCGACGCACGGTTCGCCACCTTGGGCATAGAGCGATTGCTTCTGTGCTTTTCTGGCACGGTAGGTGTCGTTCGACTCCCTCCCATACACTTCTATTGCCGTCGCCGGCGCCGTATCGATCAGGCGGAAGTCTGGGAGCATGATGTCGCCGTCGGTCAGCCGCATCGGTTTGACGAAGCGGCGGTGCTCTTCAACCAGACGGTTGGCCATCGCGACCTCGTAGCTCGAATCGCAAGGAATGAACGAACTGTTGCAGAGTTGAAGGGCGAGATCGATCACGCGAAGATTTCCGTCCTTCGTCCGCTCGAGCAACAGCGCCGCGACGATCCGGGCCTCGGATTTTCCGATCATCGGCCACGCGTGCCGATAGGAGGCGGCGGTCTTCTCGATGAGGTCTTTCGACGCGTAGAACGGCTCGAACGTCTGACGGATCTTCACGACAAAGCCGTACTTCGACTGATCGACCGTCTTAACCTCGGCGATCACGACACCACGCTCAGAGCCCGTTTTCGAAGTCTGGATGCGACTGAGAAAGGAGTCGAGCTCGGCCTTCAAAGTCGCCTGCTCAGCTTCCTCGTATCGGCGCATCACATGCAGAACGTCCTGAATAGGCTTGCCATTTATCTTTCCTTCGCCGAGCAGCGCCAGTAATTGCGCGTTGCACGTGCCCCAGTTGCGTTGGGGGCCGCCTTTCCACTGGTTGAGGCCAGAGTCCATCCAGATCCGCTGAAGAAAACCCAGCAGCGGTGCCGAACGACGTGTATTGGAACGGGTGGGTTCGGTGCTGGGCGTACGGGTCACAGTAGCGACCGTGCGTACAGATAGCGAAATATCGAGCTTCGCGTTCAGGCCTTTGGGCGTGTTTCGGATCGCGTCGTGTGCGCGTCCGGGCGATTCTTCGAGAGGACCTCTTTCTGCAAAGAAGGCGCACAGGTGACGGTCGTGCAGGTGGCCTTCTTCGGGCCAGCGCGCGAGATGAAAGAGCGCGCCATAGCGACGCACGACAAGGCGCAACGGCTTGCCGGGAATCGACGGCCGGCAGCAGCACACCGCATATCCCGGGATCTTTTTCGCCCGTTCTAGCCGCGTGGCGAATCGGGCAGGATTGTCCTGTATCTCTTCGAGAGGAATGGTCAGGCCGTCGAACGCGATGTGTGCCATGTCTTTTCCGTTGTGGGGTTGCTGCTACCAGGTCCGATCGCCATGCACGACCGCGCGCGTGCCCATGAGCTTGCTGACTTCACGCACGGCTGATGTGAACTGCTCGCGATGCGCATGTGTCGGGAATCGCGCGGTGATGCTTTTCAGGACACCGGGCGCAACGTAGTCACGTTGCTCAACGTGGCCGTCTCCAATGAGGGCATCGAGCCAGCTGTCGGGCATACCCATCGACGGCTTCGCGCCAGCGCGGGTGCCTTTGGGGTCGAGGGTATGGTCGAAGAATTCCACGTAAATGATCGTCATGACTGCTCGCAGGCGGGTTGTCGCAGGGTATCGGCCGTTCGTGGAGCGCGCCCTAACGGCTCAATCCGCTCAATCGATGCGGCGTCGTGGACGAGACGCGAGCCGCCGATGGCCTGGAATTCGAGAAGCGTGATGCCTTCAACGTCGATCTGCCGGATGAACATGCGTTCAAGTAGCAGGCCGGGAAAGTAGCCGTCGGACAGGCGAAATCCGCGCGTCAGGACGCGATAGAACGTCGAGGGTCGCAGGCTGCTGATTTCATCCGGAGTTATCACGGAGCGCTTTGGCGACGATTCGCCCGGTAGGCTTCGTATAGAGAGATTCCACCCAATGCCGCCGCGAACGCGTTGAAAAGCGTGAGAACCAGCAGAATGGCGGATCTCCTGTCGTTGGTGCGCAACTCCAGCGCGCGTGCCTCTTCGGCCTGCGCCAGATGCGTGCGTTGCGCTTCCAGTGAATCGGCCAATGCCTGTTCCGAGCCGACGCCGTGCCGCGCGAGAACGCCGTTGCGTACTGTGTCGGGAATGTCCTTCAGGGCATCATGCACGCCATTGAGTTCCGCGACGATCGCGGTATTGATGATGACGTCGGCAGCCGCACTCCGCGGCTTCAACTGGAGGCCTGCGAGTCCGATCGAACCCACCGACGAGGCAACGGCGAGGGCAAGGATGGATAGCGTAGCTCGGTGACTAAATTTCATCGGTGACGGTGCCCGGTGCCGCTTTCGCGGGCGTTACGCGTATTTTCCGGCTGCAACCAGAGGGACGACTGCGCAAAAGACGCAGGAAATCGATCGCCTTAGCTCGCTGCGCTCTCGCATTTCGCGAAAAAATGAAAGTGAAACGTAATTGCATATGCAAAAAGACATGCCAAAACCGTGATCATTCGTCGTGAGTAGCCGTTACGTGTAATAAGAACTTGGCCGCGTGGGAGTGTTACGCACGCTCGCCTGAAAGAGTCGGCGGTCGATGCTGACCGATTGGTAGTCACCCCAGATGGGGACGTTCCATCGAGGCGGTTGGAATGTGTTATCCACAAACTTGTGCACAGTTTCTGTGGACAACGCTCACGGGGCGCATACAAGAGGCATGTCGAAAACGTCGTCATTCGAGCCTGTCGCTCCGCTGTGAAGCCAGTATCGTTCACGCATCACACGCGCATACGCGCATCGACTGACCGCGCTTCGGCGCATTCATACGACGTCCGCACTCGCGGCACGTTCTTCAACCCAGACGGGACCACTCCCGCTCTGGCGCGGTGTCCCCGTCGCATTCCCACAGGGATACCCCATGTACACAGCACTGGTTCAGCAGTTCAAGGATGCACAGACCAAGGCAGCGGCTGCCTATCTCGAAGTCGCCGCAGTGGAAGAGGCCTTGTTTCCGCGCGGCGGCGAGCAATACGTCTACCGCGCGACCGAGTCGAGAGCCGACTACAAGACAGAGCGCGAGCTTTCAGACTTCTGCGGCCGACTCGCGCACGTTCTGGTGACCAAGGCGATCGCGCAGTTTTCGCCACCGGGCGGGCGGCTGGAGATCAACGAAGACAAGGAACTCGAAAACGCTTCGGTGGACATTCGCGGCGCGCTCAGAGCGGGCAAATGTCCTGATTTCGATGCCTTCTGGTCGCACCTCGAACGCACATTCAGCGGCGACGCGGGCAAGCGAATCGGTCTGATTCAGGCCGCGAAGCTGCTCATCGATGGATTCGGGATTCGTCCGAATTCGGAGATCAAGCGGACGACGAGTGCAATCGTGCTCGAAGGCAGGATCTGGAGTGAGGCCTGTTTCGGTTCGAGTCTGCGCAAGGCTACCTATCACAGCCAGTCGACAGTTGCAGGACTGATGCGCGGTCTCGCCGCGTTCGCGTCTCACGCGGGTTTCGATGCCCTCGCGTCCGTGCTCGCGCACGGCCGACTCCTCGATTATCAGTATGAGACGCGGGAGAAGGTCTCGTTTCAGGGCCTCGATATCGTGATGTTCAACGAAAAGTGGCAGTTCAAGTTTTCACATCAGGTCGGTGATGCCCTCTCGCTGTTCATCAGCGAGTTCGGCGCCGACTATCTCGCAACGCGCGACCGGTACTGATCCCGTCACGCATTTCTCTTTACGACCCGCTTCGGCGGGTCTTTTCATTTGAGGATTCACTTTATGCAGAGAGATCTGTTTTCTTTTGAGGAAGACTGGTACGCGCCGCTGCGCGCGATTCTCAGTCTCGGGTCGCAGGCGGCACCTATTGCCCATCAGGGTGAGCTGGCGGCAGCGCGGCGTGTGCATCTAGGGCAGTTCTTCACCCCGGACGCGATCGCCGCTTTCATGTGGAGCTTTGTGAGCGGCTGGAAGCTGAACCGTCGTATTCGCGTTCTGGATAACTCGGTGGGATCGGGCCGCCTGCTGCAGTTCGCTGATCCCGAGCGGCACGCGGTGTACGGGGTCGACGTGCATACCGACGTGATCGCGCAGTGCCAGAAGGTGTTCGAAGACGCGGGGTTCGAATGTGAATTCAGGCTTGCTGGCATGGAGGACATCCAGCCGGTGAACTTCGATATCGCCATCATCAACCCGCCGTTTTCGATTCACCTCGAGTCACCGCATCTGAAGCCGCTGGAATGCACGAGGTGGGGCCGGTATGGCGCCAACACCAGTGCGCTCAGTCATGACTACGCGGTGCATCAGGCGCTCGACGCAGCAAACATCGTGGTCGCGCTTCTGCCGCTCACAACTGCGGAGGCGATGATCGCGGGCGAGCAGGGTGACAGCCTGCGCAGACGCGCGGCAGGCCTGTTCGAGCTGCCGGCCGATGCATTCAGGTCCGAGGGCGCGAACGTGAGAACCGCGGTGATGGTGTTCGACCGGTATCGGGATCGTCCATCGGATTTTGTCCGGGAGGTTGTCACCGATCTGGGTGCCCCGGCGCCGAACCTGAAGCTGCATTTTGAAGATCGCAGTTTTGGCCAACCCAGGCTGCGTTTCCAGAAACTCGATGACAGCGTTCCCGCCATCACGCGTCCGGTCACGGGCGACAAGTCGGTTGTGATCTCGCACGATGGTCGCCGTATCCGGCTCACGTTTGCTTGCGGCTTCAACGAAGCGATGGTGCTCAATAGCGTTTATGTTGATCGCATCTATTCGCGTGATGGCCACCGGCTGCCCAGTGGCTTTCGATACGCGGGGCAGGGGCTGCTTGATCTGGAGACGTACCTGATGCAGGACGATCCGCGGGCGGCGCTCGACAGGCTGCTGGATCGCATCCGTAGTGTCGGAGGAGAACCCCAGTTTGGACCGGGTTTTCTGAAGCACTTCGAACGCCGCGCGAGACGAAGCCTGCGGCAGGCGACGCCTTTGCGGCATGTAGCGTGGACCACGGGTGCCGGATCATCGGATCACGTCAGCGGCACCGCGCGCGAGACTCACAAGGTCGATGAGTCGCTCTGGGCGAGTCCGTTGGTGAAAGCCGGCGATACCGTGAGCTTCGACCGTGAGGACGACGGCCGGTATCGCTACGTGCTCAAGGGCGCGACGTACCACCTGTCTGTCGATGAGTTGAACGCGCGGTTTGCGATCGACAACGTTTCGGAAGGCTGGGAAGTCGTGCACGAAGGGCTGTCGGTGCGCTTTCCGGAACAGGCCGCGGCACTGCGTTCGATGGTCAAAGCGCTGGGTATCGATCAATGGCTGAACTGGGAATTCCAGACAGAAGATCTGATCGAAACGTTGCTAAAGCCGTCGGGCTGCGTGATTGCGTGGGAGCAGGGTTGTGGCAAGTCGCGTCTCGCGATCGCGCTGATCCTCCTCTCCGGGGTGATGCACGGTCTCATCGTTGTCGAGTCCCGTCTGATCGACGAGATGATGACCGAAATCGCGACGCTGCCAATCAGCATGGATGACGTGAAAATCATCACCTGCGCAGCGGATCTGAATGACCTGAGACGGTTCAACCTGATCTCGTACGAGCGGTTGCGGATGCCAGTCGACAAAGCTGTATCGACCCGCGTCACGTACGCGCATCGCCTGAGACGACGGATCGGGCTGCTGGTAGCCGATGAAGGCGAGAGGTTGGCCAATCCGACGAGCGATCAGAGCCGCGCGCTCTGGCAGCTTTCCGCGCGACGCCGCTACGTGCTGACGGGCAGCCCCATTCCGAACTATCCGCGCGACGCTTTCGGTCTCATCGCGTTTTCAGGTGGCGATGGAACGGCAGCCCAGCCGTACGGCTACCGTCGTGGCTACCTGGAGGAGAACTGGATTAACACCGTCGAGTATGCAATGCGCGGTGTTGACCGGTTCCGGGATGACTTCGTCGTGCTGGAGTGGGTGACGTGGCAGTTTGCGGAGAGCCTGCAGGAAGGGGCGAAACGCGAGGTGCCAAAGATCGGCAATCTGCACGGCTACCGCGCGATGCTGGCGCCGCATATCAAGCGCCGGCTCGTCGCCGAACCGGAGGTCGCGAAGTACATCAGGATCGATCCGCCGGAGTTCGAGGTGGAAACGGTCGACTGGGATCGTGGTCATCTGGCTTCGTATCTGCGTGCGGCTGACGAGTTTGCTGACTGGTATCGATCGTCGCGAGACGACCGGAAAGCATGCAATCTCGTCACGATCCTCGCGCGGATTCGCGCGGTGCACTTCGCCGCCAACTATCCGCAGTACGGGATGGAAGGTGTCGAGCGCATCGGTGGTCTGACGAGCAAGCAGCGCGCAGTCATTTCCCGCATGCGTGAAATCGCGGCTGAAGGCAAGCAGGCGATCGTGTTCGCGGAGAACCCTGGCGTGCTGGATCTGCTTGCGCGGGAGCTTGCGTCGCACGGCGTGCAGTCAGTTCCTTTCCACGGCGAAATCCCAATCAAGCGCCGCGTGTCCGACAAGGACAAGCGGTTTCTGACGGGGCTGGCGACAGGGTTGATGGCAACCAAGGCGTCGGGCCGTGCGGGTTACAACCTGCCGAATGCCGACTACATCCTCTTCTATGACAGGTCGTGGACGTGGCGCATCGAGTATCAGGCGATGCGGCGCGCGCTGCGCTGGAACCGGAAGGGGACGTTGAAGGTGCTGTATTTCCATCTCCCGGGCAGTATCGACGAGTATCAGGACCAGATGGTGGCGCACAAGCGAGACGCGACACAGGCTGGACTGGACTGGGCGACGCCGGAGCTCGAGGACGAGACGTTCCTCCATATGGATTCGTTACTTGACCGTTTTGTTGATGACCTCGCATTGTTCTCTGACCGCACGGGCAGCGACATGCGCAAACTTCTGAAGGAGGCAGCATGAAGGAATCGAAAGTATCAGTGCTTGTGGGCGAGGGTGTGGTGACGGTCAAGCGGGAAGGATCGAATCGCGCCGTATTGGCCAACATTCTCGGCACTGTCGAGGTGGAAGGCGTGGAGGTGTTGTGTCTGGATCGGCTCGTGCATTCGGCGCACGAACAGCAATTTGGCGAGTGGGCGCTTTCAGGGGCGGTAACAACTCTCCTCTCGCGACCGCTGAAATCGCTGGAATCTGTCGCATCGCATTGAATGGTAGCGGCGTCCGTCCGGACGCGCGCACCTGATTTTGGACAAACCCGGCTTCGTGCCGGGCTTTTTTTATTTCAGCGGATCGACTGAATTTGGCCTTGGCGACTCGCTAAAGTTGTGGGTGTATCTGCCGTATAGCAGGGGTATCCATTTGAGGAATTTCCGGATGAAGTTGTTTAAGCTGGCGACACTCACCCTTGCTGTTGGGATCATCGGTGGGTGTGCACAAGTCAATAGCCGCGTCGACGAAGAAGTCGCATACCACACATATCTCACGGCGTCGGATCGGCAAATCAAAGTGCAGGTTCAGTCAGGAGAGACGACCTTCTCGGGCGGAGGGGTGTGGCTTGGAAATGGTGAGGTCTTGACGGCCTTACACCTGTTCTACCAGCCTCCACGCATTCCGAAAGAGTCCGACAGGATCGTTGTCTTTTTCGATGGTCGCGCTATCCCTGCGAAGATTGTTTTTCATGGTGATCTGCCTGATCGCGATCTCGCCTTGCTCAAGGTCGATCCGCGACGTACTCCATCAGGTCTGGCCAGACTTGCAATTCCTTCCGTCTGCAGTGACGTCGAACCCATCGGGGCGCCGCTATACATCACCGCTTATGATTCCGTGTACTCGACAACAGCGTCCCCGGATGGCGCAGTCATGTACAAAGGAAAGACGTGGTCTCAGTCGGCGACAGCCATTGTTAGCCACGGTGTTTCTGGCAGTCCCGTCTTCGATAAGCAGACCAGTTGCCTCGCGGGTATCGTTAGCCGACTGGAACTCTCCCCACATGGCAACATGGCAGACCCCAAGCAGGTCGCGTGTGAGAAGGCAACCCTGCAGATGAATGATGCCGGCCAGGGTATTACGTGTGCGGTAACGCCACAGACGATCTTCACCACAGCCGACACGATCGCGGAGTTTCTCAAGGAAGCGCGCGCGTACGAGGACAGCCACGGGTCCGAGCAATCACTCGCCAAGTGATTTCCGATCACTAGACTTCGCTGCGGAAAACATCTGCGAGCCAACGCTTCTTTCACCGACCCGGCTTCGTGCCGGGTTTTTTTATGGCGTCGCGAAAGACGCGGTGTTTACACGAGCTTTACCGGTCACGCTCTTGCCTTGCAACGGTATCTTTCCTTCATCACCCGCGTCCCTGACGCATCGACCTGGCTGATTGAATCCGGCCCATGTTGTTCAACCCTTCGGGAACCTCTCCCGACGGGGCGGGTTCCCTCACTGGAGACCCGCAATGCAACAACAACCTACCCTTGCTCTCAAACAGATCACCGTCACCGTCAATCCGCGCAAGTATTTCGATCCAGCGCAGATGGAGGAACTGACGGCCTCGGTCCGTGAAAAAGGCGTTATCCAGCCGGTCATCGTTCGTTCCCTCGCTGAGGGCGGTTTTGCTCTCGTTGCTGGCGGCCGCAGATACAAGGCCGCCATGGCGGCACACGGCGAAGACTACGAGATCCCTGTCGTCGTGAAGGAGATCGATGAGGTCGAGGCCAAACAGCTTGCCATCATCGAAAACATCCAGCGCGCCGACATGTCGCCTGCAGAAGAAGCGATCGCGGCAGCTGAGCAGGTCGGGCTGTGCAAAGGCGATCGCGACGAGGTCGCGCGCATCTTCGGGTGGACGCGTACCACGCTCGACAAGCGACTCGCGCTCATGAACTGCAGCACCGGCGTGCTGGAGGCGCTCACCACGCGGACGATCCTTCTGGGTCACGCGGAGCTTCTCGCCGCGCTTCCCAAGGAAACGCAGGACAAGCTGCTGCCTGTCATCGTCAAGGAAGGCAAGCCGGTCGCCGAAGTGAAGAAGACCATCGAACAGGTTGCCTGTTCGTTGGCCGCAGCGATCTTCGACAAGACCGATTGCGCTGGATGCCAGCACAACTCGTCCAATCAGGGCGAGATGTTCGGCGAGTCCATCAGTACGGGCAACTGTACGAACCGGACGTGTTTCAACGAGAAGACCGAGAAACAGCTTGACGCTGTGGCTACAGGCCTTCGCGATGACTATCCGGTCGTGCGCATCGTGCGCGCTGGCGACAACCACACCCGGATACAGCTTGCTGTGGAGGGTGCAAAGGGAGTCGGCGAAGAACAGGCGAAAGCATGCCACGCGTGCCAGAACTACGGCGCGGCGGTGAGCGGTCTGCCTGACTCGATCGGCAAGGTCTACAAGGGTCAGTG
>NZ_JAWRXV010000429.1:0-329 GCF_046534875.1 Paraburkholderia sp. SIMBA_054
TTTCTTTGCCGCCGCAAAGAAAAGTAGGCAAAAGAAAGCGGCTAACACCGCCAATTCTTGTGTTTGCCTGAGGGCCCCCAGCTGGTCCTACGCTTCACACGGCAACGCACCTGCTCGCGTTCGTTGCCAACGCTCTTGCGGTGCGCCTCACCCGCTTCATGCGCCCGCGTCGCAGCACGCGGCACCAGAAAGTCCGCCGCCGCCCAGGTGGCAAACTGTGTGTTGGCCGTAGGTGCTCCACACGCCTCACTCCGGACCTCAGGTTTACCCACATTTTTACTGAGCATGCTATCCGCTTTGCCTGAAGAGCTGATACATCTTCGAAATTT
>NZ_JAWRXV010000430.1:0-329 GCF_046534875.1 Paraburkholderia sp. SIMBA_054
TTCTTCGTCTTGTCCATGCTGTTCGTCATTCATGGTGGGACGCAAATTCTAGCTCAGCGCGTTAGTGCGACAAAACCAACGAAGTCGCGGCCGCGTACCAGGACCGGAACGTAGCATAGGGTATTTGAGAGGGTCTCCGGAGGAACAAGTCGCCACAATCAACCATTTTCCGCTGTCAGCTGCCGCTGCAGGCCAAGCCTGGCAAGGGTTTAGTGAAGATTTTCAGTTTTCGGGGGATGGGCAAAAATAGCCGACTTCGTCGTGAGGCGCCGCTATTTGAACTTGACGAGATCCTTGAAGATCAGTTGACCCCAGGTATTCCCCCTGCC
>NZ_JAWRXV010000431.1:0-329 GCF_046534875.1 Paraburkholderia sp. SIMBA_054
AGCTCTTCAGGCAAAGCGGATAGCATGCTCAGTAAAAATGTGGGTAAACCTGAGGTCCGAAGTGAGGCGTGTGAGGTGCTACGGCCTACACACAGTTTGCCACCTGGGCGGCCGTGGAATATCTGACATGGCGTGCTCCGACGCGGGTGCGTGAAGCGGGTGAGGCGTACTGTAAGAGCGCTCGCAACGAACGCGGAACAAGCAGGTCGCCGTGTGAAGTGAGGGACCGGTTGGGGGCCCTCAGGCAGGAATAAGGATTGGCGGTGTTAGCCGCTTTCTTTTGCCTACTTTTCTTTGCGGCGGCAAAGAAAAGTAGGTGCCGCCCCGCA
>NZ_JAWRXV010000432.1:0-329 GCF_046534875.1 Paraburkholderia sp. SIMBA_054
CGGCTCGTCGATACGGCTGCGGAACTGCCGTCGAAAGTCGTTTCGAACATTGAAACGGCCCGCGTCGAGCGCGGTATCTGCCGCGTCGAATCGCGCAGTGTGGTCGTACTTGAATCGAGATGAATTGGTGCAGTGGTGCAAGACCGTCGGCGGCAAAGCGACTTCCATATCGATGTATTGCTGCATTGCCTTGTACAACCTGAGGGGGCGTCATGGACGCAGTCAGAACCTTCGTCGAAGCTCAGCCGCTCTTTGCGCTGTTTTTGACGATCGCGGTTGGCTATCTGATCGGCGAAATCAATGTGAAAGGCGTGGCGCTGGGCTCCGGG
>NZ_JAWRXV010000433.1:0-329 GCF_046534875.1 Paraburkholderia sp. SIMBA_054
CCGCAACCCCCGGCATCGGCAACGCCGTATACCCCGCCGCGATCTTCACCGGTTGCGCCGCCTCCTGCGGCGCCGGCGCACCGCCGACTTCCGGCGCGGACGCGTCCTCGGTCGCCGATGCCGCCGCTGCCACGGCCGCCGCCTGCGCGCCCGGCTTGTTCTTGCCGACGAGGTAGTAGTCGAGCACCTTGCGCGCGATCGGACCCGCCGACTCCGCGCCCCAGCCGCCGTTTTCGACGATCAACGCGAGCGCGATTTTCGGTTGCTCGGCCGGCGCAAAAGCGATGAAAAGCGCGTGGTCGCGCAAATGTTCGGCGATCGCGTGGCCC
>NZ_JAWRXV010000061.1:0-61812 GCF_046534875.1 Paraburkholderia sp. SIMBA_054
CTCGAAGTCTATAAGTTCTTCGTCAATGCCCTGTATGTAGCGCTGACGCGTGCCATCAAGAACATCTACATGATCGAGTCGGACACAGGGCATGATCTGTTCGGGTTGCTGGATCTGAGCGTGGGCCAGACCAAGATCGAGGCCAAGCAATCGACACTCGAAGACTGGCAGAAGGAAGCACGCAAACTCGAACTGCAGGGCAAGCAGGAGCAGGCGGAGGCCATCCGCCGCACCATCTTGAAGCAGGTCCCGGTGCCATGGCCGGTGTTCGACGAGGCCAAGGTCAGGGAACTGCTGATCAAGGTCTTCCGCGAGCAGTCTCCGGGCAACAAGGGCAAGCAGCAACTCTTTGACTATGCCACCTGCTTCGATGAACCGCAGCTCGCCAAGTGGCTGGCCGTCGAGGCGAAATTCGAGCAGGCACGAACCTTTGACCAGCAGCGCGCGGTGTTCGCCCGCAAGAGCTACGTCCCTTTCTTCGCCAACCACTTCAAGGACATCCTCAGGCAGTGTGACCAGCATGGCGTCGATCATCGCCTGCCAATGAACCAGACGCCACTGATGGCCGCAGCTGCGGCAGGCAATGTGGCGCTGGTGGAAGCCCTGCTGGAGCGCGGTGCCGACCGCGATGCCGTCGATCACTATGGTCACAATGCACTGCACTGGGCTTTGCGTCAGGCATTTGGCGATGCAAAGTTCGCTGCTGGCCCGCTGGCGGCAATCTATGAATGCTTGGCTCCGCCCTGCATTGATGTCAGAGCAGGTGATCGCTTGGTCCGCATCGATCGGCATCTGTCTGAATACTTTCTGTTCCAGACCCTGTGGGTATTGTTCAAAGCCCGATTCAGCAAGATACGACGCAATGCAGACAGCGCGTTCCAGACCCAAACCATCCTCGATGCCTGGCAACACTTACCCGCTAACATAGTGCGGCCGGAGCGCAACAAGCGCCAGCATCTTTCTGGCGTGCTGGCGAGGAACGAAATCGACAGAGACTATGCCTACAATCGATCCCTGTTTCTGCGCGTATCCACCGGGCGGTACCAGTTCAATCCCAAACTCGCTGTGCGTCGCCGCCAGGGCGAAGAAGAAAACTGGATCCCGATCTACACGGCACTCAACCTCCCGTTGATTAGCGAGTTTGCCCACAACGACGGCTGGATCAGCACTTGGGACAATATTGACAAACTAGTGATCCTTGCCGGACTACCTGAACGAACCACACCCATCGCGGCTGAACGCTTCGCCGAGCGGCAAGCGGCCAAAATGAGGGAGTTGGACGAACGCAGAGCCAATCAACTTGCTGCCAAAGCACGCATTCGTGCAGCCGGCGAAGCCACCCAGAACACGGCACCTCGATGGGGAACAACGGAGGCCAAACGGCTTGCAATCGAACGCGTGAAACAAGAAATCGAAAGACGAAAGAAGGGTTGACTTGCCGATATTTCTTTGGGTCGACATGCGGCCTTGAAGCGTCATTCGTCCGCCGCGCGGCTCGGACGTTCAGATGACCGCTCCGCTCAGCAAACGGCCATGAAATACGCGGATGACATCTGGGCCAGCTACGGTTGAGAGCTTCCATCTCTCCCGGGAACGCTGGTGCGTGGAACGCTCAGCAACCGCATGTGAACGCCCCCAATTGCTCTTTGCTGGTTTGTTGAATAGTCACAGCCAATAACGCGACAAACTCTTATTCTAGAAGAGTCCATTCGGACCCAATCGAGGAGGAAGACTATGCGCATGCTTCTCAACATACGAATACCTCACGAGCCATTCAACGCTTTTGTGCGTGATGGCTCCATCGGAGAGTTAATGGAGAGGATTCTCGCAGAGATGAAGCCGGAAGCCGCCTACTTTACCGAGCAGAACGGAACACGCGGAGCAATCCTCGTCGTGAACCTTGAGGAGCCGTCGCAGATTCCAAAATTCGCGGAACCATGGTTTCTTACGTTCAATGCCGACTGCGAGTTTCGCGTGGTGATGGTGGCAGATGACCTCAAGAAAGCTGGACTCGAAACGCTTGGCTCGAAGTGGAAATAGGGAGCGCGGCACGGCGTGTGAGTGACGCTAACAGCATGCCGTGCTGCCGCCCGCTTCGGTCAACCTACTCAGATGACCGCTTGACCTCGGAGATCTGCCAGTCCCACCAGTATCGATGAAAGCGGGACGGACTATCTATAAAGGGTTGACTGCCGCCGATCGCCGAAAGGCACCGACCGGCCGTTAGCGGTCCGTCGACGTCACGCGGCGATCGTTGACAATGCCTGTTTGGAGTCTCGAAAGCCAGGAGCAGACATAAGGAAAAGGGCAACCCCTGGCATTTCGGTTTGGTGCAACACTTGGCGACGAATAATAGCGGCTCCAACATTTTGAGCGCTGGTTTAGCATTCACCCACGGAAATCAAAGTCGACTTTGTCGCTACGTAGTCGACCCTGAACAATTCGGAGAGCCTCGTGCGACGGAGCTTTGAGGCCGAAATGGTGTTGTGAGATTTGCAGGAACCTGGCACATTAACGCGTGAATCCTGCATTTTTCGACGAGGTGCAGATGGGTCCGAAGACGCCTGTGCCGGAGGGAGATTTCTTCCGGCAACCGCTGCGCGAACAGATCAACCTGAAGCATCCGCTGGTGCGCCTGACTGACCTGATCAACTGGGATCGGCTAGGCGTGTCGATGAGCGAGAGCTTCGTGTCACGCAGGGGGCGACCAGCGAGTTCGCCACGTCTGATTGCGGGGCTGCTGTATTTGCAGCACGCGTTCGATCTGTCCGACGAAGAGGTCGTCTGGCAATGGGTGGAGAATCCATACTGGCCGGTGTTCACGGGCGAAACGTACCTGCAGACCGAGCCGCCAATTGACCCGTCGAGCCTGACGCGCTGGCGCAAACGACTGGGCGAGGCCGGCGTTGAAGAGTTGCTGGCCGAGACGATCGAAGCAGCAAAGCGTGCTGGTGTTATCAAAGCTTCGAGCGTGAAGCGCGTGATTGTCGATACAACAGTCATGGAGAAGGCGATCGCCCATCCGACCGATTCGCGATTGCTCGAGCGGTGTCGCGAACATCTGGTGAAGGCTGCGGCACGGCACGGCCTGAAGCTGCGGCAGAACTACAACCGCGAGGCGCCGCGTCTGGAACTGCAGATTGGCCGCTACGCTCACGCGAAGCAGTACAAACGCATGAGCAAAGCGTTGCGCACGCTGCGCTCGCGCGTTGGACGGGTGATGCGCGATGTAGAGCGACAGGCCGCCCAGGTGGCAGACTCAGGCCGGGCGGCACTGCTGGAGCTGATTGGTCGCACGAAGCGCGTCCTGGCGCAGAAGCAGAAGGACAAAAACAAGCTCTACGCTCTGCACGCACCGGAAGTTGAGTGTCTGGCGAAAGGCAAAGCCCGCACACCCTACGAATTCGGCGTGAAGGTGTCGATCACGACGACCCACAAGGAAGGGCTGGTTGTTGGCATGCGTTCGATGCCAGGCAATCCGTACGACGGTGTGCGACGTGAAGTTGCATGAATGATTGTTTCACCTGGCTTTGGCCAGTTAGGAAACCGGCTGTTCCGTCAGCCGTAACCTACCGATGCATGCGGAACTGGTAACGGTTCGGTGTGAAGCCATCGGGACAACGCAACCCGTTCATTGAACGACCAGGGTCTCGTGAGAGACGCAGATCGTCTGCCAGCACCAAGGCGACAGGGTGCCAGGTTGGGCAGTATGGTTAGCAAATGCGAACTGCTGGTTAAGCGTCGTTAACGGAAACAAGCCAAAGGTGCTGTCAGGCTTGAGCCAAAAGGCATGCAATCGGTTGCCACCGTACCGTCTGGGGGCACACGGACTGAAAGATTGCCGACGTAGAGGCAGAACCTAACCTGCTCATGTCCTTCATGCGGAACACGGTAAGCCCAATTCCCCGCCGCAGAAATGCGGCAGGTAACTCGCGAGGGAAGCTGTTGGGGAAGTGGGTAAGAGCACGCGGCGAAAGCGAATGCCGAGCTGTAATGGCCCGGATAGGGGTTCAATATTTGCCCTGACCCGAAAGGGTGCAGACTTCCGCGAGGCGTGGCTGGCGCCCGCTAGTATCTGAGGTTCGACGAAGGGAAGCTTGGAAGAGACTGTCCTTGGACAGTTCAGCGCCCTCGTCCCAACGATGGGATGAACCGACGATATGCCGCTGGCGAAGGTCTCGCTGAAGTTGGCAAGACCGGTATCGCCTTGGCGATACTTCAGCAATGCTTGAGCCGTTTGCGGTGAAAGTCGCTTGGGCGGTTCTTTGGGGAGGAGGCGGCAGCGATGTCGTCTCCTTACCCGCTCACACGCTGGCTGAAGCGCTGGAGCAGGCGGCAATCCTGAGCGACACCAGGCCGGAAGTCGCCATCGTTGACCGTGGCTACAAGGGTGTCGCGGTCGACGGCGTGAAGATCTACCACCCGGGCTTGCGCCGGGGCATCACACGCGGACTACGCGCGATGATCAGACGGCGCAGCGCCATCGAGCCAGCCATCGGTCACATGAAGACAGACGGAAAACTCGGCAGGAACTAATGGAATGGACGCCCCCACCCGAAACGGCATCAGTGTGCCAAATCTATGGTCCACCCCATTTTTGCAACCCTGATCTTCGATGGCGAGTTGGCTTGCGTAAATCTATTCGGCGTCGTTGTGGGGATTGCTCCCCCGCGCCACGATGAGATTCGCGCCTGACGATCCTTCACAGTGGGTCGGCTTCGAAAAGCCTCTTTGGCACTCAGGTTCTTCGTCAGGCCGGTGTGCCGTTCACGTCATCAATTTTCAGTCGTCGCAAAACCAGTTGGATGATTGGCAAATAGTGATAGAGCAGTGGTGGATCAGAGTGGATGGCTTGTAAAGCCGGCGTCGAATGTGGTCTGACGCGCAACGATTGCCCAGGCGGTCCGGGCCAGCTTGTTGGCCAGCGCACACGCCACCACGTTTGAATGCCGTTGCGCAAGCATTGCGCGAACCCAGTCCGCCAGACGACCGGTACGTTTCTCCAGGCCTCGCATGTAGGCTCGGGCGCAAAGGACGAGCAGGCGCCTGACATTTTTGTCGCCGCGCCGGCTGATCCCGAGAAGATTGCTCTTGCCGCCCGTACTGTATTGCCGAGGAACGAGCCCAACCGATGCCGCAAAATCGCGACTGCATCCGTACTGCTTTGCGTCGCCCATTTTCGCGGCCAACGCGCTCGCGGTGACGGGGCCGACTCCCGGGATGCTCATCAGGCGCTGTCCGACCTCGTCGTCAGCGAGCTGACGTGCGAGCTCCTGGTCAATCTCACCGATCTGTTCTTCAAGGTACTTGAAGTGCTGGTGAAGGCGTTCGAGAATCGCAACAAGCCGGGGTGGCAGTTCCTGCATGGCGAGCACGACCGGCAGACGCGTGATGGCGGTCTTGCCTACCGGCAGGCTGATGCCAAACTCGAGGAGAAAACCATGCATCTGGTTGACGGTTCTGGTGCGCTCTCGCACCATCGACTCACGCACACGATGCAGCACCGAAAGCGTCTGTTGCGATTCCGTCTTCGGGGTTACGAATCTCATGGCGGGGCGCGACGCTGCTTCGCAGATCGCCTCGGCATCGACGAAATCATTCTTGTTTGACTTGACGAATGGCCTGACAAACTGCGGCGAGATCAGGCGCACCGTGTGCCCGAGTTCGGCAAGCTTGCGGGCCATATGATGCGAACCGGCGCAGGCCTCCATAACGACGGTACAGGCATGGAACGTCACGAAGAATTCGATCAGTTGCTTGCGGCTCATCTTTTTACGGAACACAGCCTTGCCATTAGCGTCCTGCCCATGCAGGTGAAAGCTGTGTTTGCCCAGATCGATACCAACGAGCGTTACGGCGTCCATGATGGTCTCCAGTTCGGGATGAACACTGCCAGCCTAACCTGACCACCGGGGCGGGGTGGACCATCCCATTAGTGGACGTGTCGAAGCGACCACTTGAACGAGGAGAGCGCCCAACATGAAGATTACGACAATTGGCATCGATCTGGCGAAAACCGTCTTTGCGATTCACGGCGTGAATGAACATGGTCGAGTGGTGTTGAAGAAACTGCTCAAGCGTGACCAGATGGCGGCGTTCTTTGCCAACCTGCCAGCGTGCCTGATCGGGATGGAGGCATGTGGCAGCGCCCATTACTGGGCTCGTAAGCTGCAAGGCATGGGACATACGGTACGGCTGATCGCGCCGCAGTTCGTGAAGCCATACGTGAAGACAAACAAAAATGACGCGGCGGATGCCGAGGCAATCTGCGAGGCCGTCGCGCGTCCGAACATGCGCTTCGTGCCGGTGAAGAACGTTGAGCAGCAGTCGGTACTGTCGCTGCATCGCGTTCGGCAAGGTTTCGTTCGGGCTCGTACCGCACAAGCCAACCAGATACGCGGTTTGCTGAGTGAGTTCGGGCTGATTGTTCCACAGGGGATCCACAACCTGGCCGGGCGAGTGCCCGGGTTACTCGAGGATGCGGCCAACGACTTGACGGGATCCTTCCGGCTGCTGATCCAACGCCTCCTGGAACATCTGAAGGAACTGGACCGACAAGTTCGTGAACTGGAAGCGAAAATCCAGGTGTGGCACCGCGAGAACGCGATCAGTTGCAAACTGGCGCGGGTGCCAGGCATTGGTCCGATTACGGCGAGCGCCCTGGTCGCCTCTATCGGTGATGCCAAAAGTTTCGCAAATGGGCGCCAGCTGGCCGCATGGCTCGGCCTCGTGCCCAGACAGAACTCCAGCGGTGGCAAGGCCGTGCTACTCGGCATCAGCAAGCGAGGCGACACCTATTTACGGACGCTTCTGATACATGGAGCGCGCTCTGTCATCCACGCGGCCAATCGCAAGGAAAAGAAGGAAGGCTGGTTGCATAGCCTGCTGCAGCGGCGCAACCGGAATGTTGCGGCAGTTGCGCTCGCGAACAAGAATGTGCGCATCGTGTGGGCGCTATTGGCTCACGCGCGCGAGTTTCAGAGTGATTACGCGGCTATCCGGAGTGCGGCATAACCCCTCCATACCGTTGAAGTGTAACGAACAGCAGGAGACTTCAGCCGATTGCTCGGGCAATCATGATGTGATGGCGTGACAGGTCAGACCGTGGTCAAGAAAATCTGATTGAGCCGGTGTGCGCGAAAGCACGCAAAACTGACGAGATCTTGACCAGCAAATTCCATCAGGGACCGCCAGCGTGCGCTGGGAAGCGAAGTCCGAATGCATGGCTGCAATCTAGACCTCTAACCCGTCGCAAAATGAACGCTTGGCAAACTGGGGGCGTCCATGCATGGCTCAAAGGTGCACTGGGCGATGCGATGCACGCGGTGCTGTGCGGCGCCGGTCACAACCTCCGGATGATCCTGAGGAAGCTGCGGCTTCTTTGCGTCTTCATTCTCGTCGCTTTGCTTAACCGCTGCATTGCCACCGACGTGATGGCGTGACGTCGGTCGATCTTCCGGTGTGCAAGATCGGAAGAACCGCTAGAGATCCCGTTGTCCGCTGTGCAGAAATCAATCAGAGCTCGACTGGTGATTTTCTTTGGGAGGTGACGCATCACATCGGTGTGAACGATTGCCGAAAGTTTGAATCGCTGGTTCACGCAAAGCTGCTGCAACTCCGACAGAAGAAACGAGAGTTCTTCAATATTCATCCGGACGACGCAATTGTCGCGATTCAATCTATACTCTGGTCGGCGCCGGACCTAAGAATAGTGACCATTGCGGAAAGTCAGAAAGAAGATTCCGGAGTGTCGAGAAGAACCGGTCCTCCCCGCAAGCAGTCTGCTCGCCAAAGCAGAGACACCATATACGCCCATTTGTTAGACGGGTTCACCGAATTATTGAAGATTAAACGACGACCATTCGGGCAGTTGAACAAACCGGCGTACGGAGTTAGTGATGGACGCGAAGGCGTTCAATGGAATTTGAAGATATACCCGGATGTTGGGACGGCGCGTGTGGGAGTCAATCTTGAGGGCATGAAATACAGCGGCTGGCCGATTGCTTCGCTGATACGTTCTGAACTCGAAGTTCCGGCGCTGCTACGACTTGTTCCTCACTTGCGCGACCCGGAGAATATCATCCTACGATTCGCTCGAGACGCGTGGCTGGCAACTTCGAGGCCGGACATCGTGGAGCAACTCTTGGGCGAACGCGAATTTCGCCTGTCCGAACTTACCGAAGAGATATGGCACACAATACTTAGCGAAGCCATCCGCTGCCTCAACGAGGACCGGAGCTACCGTGGCAGGGGTCGCCAGGCTGTGACTTTGTTGAGAAAGGCGGGACCGGATGCAGAATCAAGGATGATGCCGGTTACGCCTCACCTCACCATATGGGCTCCAATTGATCCGGAGCGCGACTTGACAGAAGATTTGTCAGCTGCAATCGAACGTTTAGCGCCCGTCCACGAATGGGCGTCGAAGGCGAGCGGCGCGTAGCATTTTAAGGCAATCGCGAACACGACGACATCCTGACATGTATCGAGATCGACTCTGCGCTCGCCGCTTGAGTGTGCGGCAGGGCTCGGCCAGTTCCGGCCGTTGGCTCGCGCTGTTACGCGGACATTCTAACGTCGCCTCCGCTTGGTTAGCGGACTTTCATCCGATCGTGCCCCTCGAGTCGTCGGCCAATGCTCCTATCGGCTACACGTCACTCCGACGGCTGGTATGGAGCGACGGCAGCACGTGCTCGCGGAACCTCTCCCGCAGCTTCAGTGTGCAGCTTGCCAACGGCCGTATGCGGCAATTCGTTGACGAAAAAAGGTGGCATCGCGCATGTGTGCCGTTTCACTTTCGGGGTGTCACCAGATCTTCTTCCACAAAGCGCAGAATCGCCTCTGTCAGCGCCTCACGGGGGTAGGCGTTCTGCGTGACGAACAGCGAGCCGATCATGGTGTGTGTTCGAGCAACAGGCACGGCCAGTGCCCAGTGATCGGCATTAACGTAGCCCAGGAGAGCGCTTCCGGGCACGACCTGATCATAGAAGATCACCTGGCTGTCGTTGCGCGCGTCGACCCGCGAGAGTTTGTCGTAGCTCGATTTAAGTATCGACGATATGCGCTCCGGCTGAGGGAACGTCACGAGAGAGTAGTAGCGTAGGTCGCCCGGAAGCGGATTTTGCGCCATCCACGCCTTGCGCGTTGCCGGTCGCAGGCTTTGCACGGCGCCGCCGTCTCCCGAACTGCAGGTCGCGCCCGGGAAGTGCCGCAGCATGTCAGCCTGATATTGCTCGGCATCGTTGGCGAGCGGCGACCCGCCCACCGCTCCCGCTGCGCTGACGACAGCTGCCACACGGCTACGGATCTCCGGATACGCGACGACAGCCTCCAGGATGTCCGCGATACCCTTGGAGTAACCGACCAACACGAGCTGCGCTGCTCCAGCGGACAGTTGCATTGCCATGATGGCGTCGCGGATCTGATGTGCATTGTGGGTGGAACTCGACAGCCCGTCGACGTCGAGCATGACCCCGTCGTAGCCAGATTGTTGTAGCTGCTTTGTGACGGTTCCCGGCGAATTCAGCCACGGCTTGAAGCAGTCGTACCCGATGCCAGGGACCACTGCCGCGATGAGGTGGCGCCTCGATTGACCGAGATCGACGCTCGCGCCGGTGCCGGCAGGTTCAGTGCCGACGCGTGTCAGTGCGTCTTCGCAAGTACGGTAGTCAGGAAGCGCCGGGCCGTGCGCTTCAAGCACCGCACAGTAGATCTCGCGAAACCGCGCCCGTTTGTCCTGCACGCGCGCCTGGGACGCGGGAACGAGAGCGAGCGGCGGCGTATCCGTCGAATAGGGAACCAGCGGCTTCGTCGCGCATGCTGCGAGCGCGAGACAGGTCGCAAGCGCCGCAAAACGGACACGGCCATTCCTCCACGCCCATCCATACGGGATCGGTCGCGGCGCGACGCCACCTTGCCGCCCGGAGACGGGGCTACTTGCCGGCATCGCCGCTCTCCTTGGGTGCGGTGGACTCACGCAGCTCCAGGTAAGGCACCCAGTGAAGAATCTCCACGTTCGTGAAACTGAGCGGGCGCGTCGCGAAGAACATCACGGCACGCAGCCCGTCAGTGTAATAAGGCGTCCCATTAAGCGTCGTCCGCGGGTGTGCCTGCGGTGACGAACCGACGCCGTACACGAAGCCGAGTTTATCCAGGCCGCCCGAATACATCATGTCCTGGATCAGAAAGTTCCTTGCCTCGTCGACGTCCTCATGGAGCGTGCCGCCTTCCATATCGTGGTGCGTGAAGCGGCCACCGACAGGCCGTCCGACCTGAGCCAGATACACTGCATCACCGTTGAAGCGAATGGGCGCGAGCCATGCGCGCAATGAAGTGGAGGGCGCGCCCGCTTGCGCTTCCTTGCGCAGGACGACGTCGGGTCTGCGTCCAAATACCCACTGCGCGAGGTCGTTTCCACGCATGTCGCGACGATAGCTACGCCGCACCATTGCGGCACCGATGTCCCCAAGCGTACCGATGACAATTACGTTCAACGGATCAGCTTCCGTTGTCCCGTGCTCATCAGTGGCACAACACGGCATCCGTTCGAGCGCCGCGCGCAACGACGCAAGGTCGTGGTAGTCAGTGAATACAGTCTCGGGATACTGGAACAGGGTCAGCGCGAAACGCGGGTCCGCGGCGTCGCCCGGTACAGGCAGAAACAGGGAGAAGGGGATCAGCGTTCTGCTTCCGAAAAGATCGATATTGACGAGTTTGATTTGCCGGTCGGGGTTGGCGAAAAGAAATCCAGTGCGCGTTCCCCCGGGGGGAATGGGATTCCTGAATCCGAGCTTGTTCAGGTGACTGTCAATGCTTGCATTCGTCGCGCCTCCGAGAAGCGTGTGCATGGACCACGCTACTTCGAGTGGCGAGAAGTAGTCCGGATCGGTTCCAGAGTGCAGCAACCATAACGTTTGCGACGTCCGGTTTTCAACTTCGATCCATAGCGGCTGGATGTTGTTCTTGTTGATGTCGGCGCCGAACATGCGCTTGCTGTCGTCCGACCCAAGCACGGCCACGCTTACCCGCGCGTTCTGCCTGGTAGCGCTCACCGCACGCTCACGAAGCGGCGCGTCGTCGATGCTGGTCGGGGCCGTCCACGTCGCACAGCCCGCGAAAATGAGCGAAAGGACAACGCTGCCAGCAGCATTCTTCAATGCACGTTGCAGCGGCGACGATTCGTTCATCGTTTTGCTCCTGAGGGCAGGGCGTTGAACTTCGCAGCCGCCTCCCAGGGGAAGAATTCGATCCCTGAGAGCGAGGTGGGTTGCCGGTCGAATACGAGTACCTGACGATAGCCGTCGGTGTAGTACGGGTCGGTGGTGAGATTCTCGCTCGGTGCGCCTTGCGGGGTGGCGCCGACTCCTTTTACGAAGCCGATCTTCTGCAGGTTCTGCGAATAGGCCATGTCCTCGGTCAGTGCGGTGCGCGCCTCATCTACGTCCGGGTCGATCTTGTGCGTCGTCAGCGTGGGTGAGTGAAACGTCAGACGCACGCCGATATCCCGGCTGATCTGGCCGACCCACACGGGCTTGCCACGGTAGCGCATCGGGCTGAGCCACAGCCGCAGGTGATTGCGCTGGTGAATCGTGTCGCGTGCTTTCTGCAAAGCGAGGTCCTGCGCCCGGCCGAACAGGTAAAGATCGCTGACAGGCGAATTGACGTAGCGCTCGCCGGAAAGCGCGGACGTGATGGTCTTCATGATTGCGCCGGACCATTTTTGTTCGGTCGGACTCCAGCCACGTCGGACCAGTGCAGGAAACGCGTCGTCGATGCCTCCCACTATGACGAGATTGAGCGGATCGCCGTTCTTCGAACCGTCCTCATTGGTCGCGCAACAGGGAAGTGCTTCGAGTGCGGCGCGGAAAGCGTCGTCGTCCGTATAGTTCACGATTTTTTCCGGCGGATAGATCTCGCGCCGAAAGACTGCGCTGACATGGTAATCGGCGTAGAAGCCCGGCACGACCATCAGGAACGCGAATGTCTTCGCCTGCCCGCTCGCAACGAGGTCCAGTTGGACGAGCTTCGCGCCCTCGCTGAGGTTAGTCAGCACATACCCCGATAAGGTCTGCCCTGGCAGCACAGGATTGCGAAAGGCGATCGCGCGGAAGTGCCGGTCGAGTTCGTCTTTCCCGACGGGCGCATTGCTGTCGGCAAACGCCTCGGCCGCTTCCGAAGCCGGGAAGAAATTTGGGTCGAGGCCAGGCGACATCAGGAAATAGCTGACCGTGTCGTCGTTCTGCACCTCGATCCATACGGGCTGAATCTCCTTTTTCGCGAGCGGCACGCCATAAACAGCCTCGCTTTCTTCAGCCGAAAGCACCGAAGCGGAAACCCGGAGCCCTCCTTCGGTGCGTGTCACGGCGCGGCTCTTATAGGTAAGTCCGCCGGCATTCGGCAGCGTAGTGGCGCAACCGCACAACACGAATGTGATGACAACTGCAGCCAGCAGTCGAACGATGCCGTCCATTGCGTCACCTCTTTGCCGCGACCCGGGGCGGCGCTCCCGTCAGTTGGCTAGTGTGAATTGATCCTTACGGCAAATTCAGGCTGCTCTCCGCGTAACCTGCTTCGATATGCGTGTGAAATTATAGTGTGCAGGTTACAGCGCGCCATCGTTAAAAATCGACAAGAGCGGCGCTTCGCGCATGAATGACGTCATGGTTTTCGCCCTGGCCGCGCTCATAGAGCTGCCCGGCGTGACTCACCGTGTCAGGTCTTCCTACCGATGTACCCGTACCACGTGGGCCATGAGATCGAGGGTCTGTGCGTTGCCATTTTGTACGTGCCGGTATTCAGGACAGTTCCGCTTCAACATGCCGGGAGTTCGAGCCGACCACTCAAACCATTGATCGCTGGGTCTCACAGGCCGATCGCGATGCAGGCAGGCATCACGGCGGCCTGACGACGACGGAGCGCGAAGAACTCACGCGTCTGCGCCGCGAGAACCGTCGTCTCGAGCTCGAGCGCGAGATACAAAAGCCGCGGACGGGTTTTGCCGATCCCGTAACAGCGGGCCCACGGTCCCACGCAAACATGATGCGATCTTCGTAGAAGACATCTGTCTGTTCATCCAGTGGGGACTGGCGGCGGCTGAATTCAAGAACACGTCGCTCAGAATGCTGCCCGTTGTATCAGCTTGTCCTTAGAAAAATGCAGTCGCACGTGAAACGCTGGACTGGTCACGTACGCACTTCATATGGCGTAGTTGCGTCGTCGCCCTCAGGCTTGTATCCGAACCATCGAAAAATGTAGCGGACGCTCGTCGGTCTAAATACGTTGTGGAAAATCACACGCTTACGGCCTATATTGCTTTAGAAGATGAGAGCACGCGATCATGAGTCGCCTTATGTTCCGAGCGCACCATACGACGTTAATCAAGAAATCCCACCTGGCTATCCGGGCAGCACCATCCCGTGAGTAGCACGCAAATGCGAGTCAATCAAATTTAAGCGCAGGGCACCCATCTTGGAGATCCGCCAGAAGAGGCTGCCACGAACTCCGGGGGCAAGATTGCCCGGCATTGGCGCCGCGGCCCTGTCTGCGCCATATTGAAGGATCCGACGGGTCAAGCACGTTAATGAGGAGAGCAAGGCTTTCCAGCTTGGTCAGCGTCTTCGAATCGCTCTCGGGCCTTTTAGTCAAACATACACCTGTGATTATTTATCAAACGTTTCGTTCAGTCCCAGGACGAACTTGCGACAGATCGGTTTGAGAAAGAGAAAAGGAAAACCTGGCCGGATAGCATATGTCGAGGGAGTTATCATGAATTCATTCAGGTCGAGCCGAACGTGTGGTTGCATCGTCGCGCTAGCATGTTGCCAAACCATTGCGGAGGCGCAGCCTGTCGCCTACCCGGCCAAGGGACAAAGCGCGCAGCAACAACAGCAGGACCAGACGGCGTGCGCGTCGTGGGCCAAGTCGAACACTGGGGTGGACCCGGCAGCCGTGGCTGCAACACCTCCGCCACCGACGGGACCAGCCGTTGGGGGCGGAGAGCGGGTTGGAGGGGCTGCGCGAGGCGCTGCGGGCGGTGCTGTCGTTGGTGCGATTGCCGGTGATGCCGGCAAGGGCGCCGCTGTCGGCGCCGCCGCCGGAACGATGGCGGGTGGGTCACGCGCGCGCCAGAACAAGCGCAATGCACAGGCATCTGCCCAGGCGCAGAGTCAGAGCGCAATGGGCACTTACAATCAGGCCTATTCCGCCTGTATGAGCGGCCGTGGATATACGATGCAGTGAGTGATAGCCTGGTCATAATAACCAGCACAACTCTCTTTCGCGGAAATCCAGGGATGTCAGTACGCTGGGCCGATCGGGTGCAAATGGCTTGTCCAAAAAAGGAGCGCGGAAATGAAGGTCAAAAAATACGGTTCATGGCTGCCCTCGCCATGACGGCGCGCCCGACATTGGCCCAGCCACAGAACATCGGTGGAGGTCACAAAAGGTACGTATAAGGCCACCGTGGTTGGAACGACAACTGTCACGGCCACGGTCGTAGCAATTGAGCCAGCTACCCGGACGGTCACCCTGAAGGACAACAGAGGCCGGGTCGTCGAGGTGGAGGTGGGCGAAGAGGTGCGCAACTTTGACCAGCTCAAGGTTGGCGACGTGGTCACGACCGAATACAGGGAAGCGATGTCGCTGAGTCTCATGAAAACGAGCGGCGCGCGTTCCGCCACGCAGCGCCTGATAGAACAGCGGACCGCGCCCGGTGCCAAGGCCGTCGGCACGATCGGTCGGGAAATAACGGTAATGGCAGATGTCGTCTGCCGTGAATGCGAAGGCGAAAACCGTCACTTGAAAGGGACCGCAAGGCAACACGACGCATCGTGAACAGATCGCCCGGATGGGTCGAGGCAAGCAGGTCCGGCACAACCCGCACCTATCTGAGTATTGGTGCGTATTCAGGCGACTAACAAAGTGTTCCAACGAGCAACCCTGCAACAATCGGACAGCGAGGCCCTGTTATTGCAACAATGACACCGGACAAGCACCAGGGTTGGCATCAACATCGGCCCGAGTGATCAGACCCGTGGCCCGAGGATGCATCTATGGAGAGAACACGTCCAGTCCGTAGTTGATTGATTGCCGCTCCCCGTGACATTGAACCAAGGTCCAATACCTGCCGGCGTGCGCCAGTCCTATTCTTTCACTGACGTACTTTTGTTCGGAGATTGCCATGACAACGTCAACAGGCCTGTTGACGGCAATGTCAAGTCGGCTGGTTTGCCGTTCCGTTCGAGCTTGAGTCGGGTCGTACGAGCTCGCAGAGCCGCAAGGCTTCCCGCCGCGATGACGTACAGATTGACGCGCCTGCGCGCCCGGAAGCAGGAAATCCAACTGGAGGGTGAAGAAATGAAACCGTTACCGCTTCTCGTCGTGACCATCGCTGTTTCAGCCTGTGCAAGCCAACCCATGCCGCCCAGCGCACAATCATCGCTTGGAGAAAGCCAGCAGCCCGTCCCCGCAGTCTCGCAATGCATCGCCCAGAAATGGGCAAACCAGTCTCAACAGACCGTCATATCGCAGGTGATTGTGGCGAACAACCAGGCGATGGACGTCTATGTCCCGGGGCAGCAGCCTCCGAATGGCGCAGCCGCGCTCGTGCGGCCGTCGTGGACAGGTAACAGCAAAACGTGGGTCGGTTTCCGCGCAGGCAGCGGGACAGGCGGCAACACCGGCGGTGATGTTAGCGGCTGCCTCTAGGCAGCGCGTCAGTCTGCGTTACTTCGTTGTTTCGACAGATGTGAGCAATCTCAGGTGCGACAGGCCGAAATCTGCTGCCCTTCAATTGAGGAGACTCTCATGAACCGCCGTACCTTCTTCGCGCTCACCGCCATCGCCCTGGCCAGTTCGCTAGCCGCCTGCAACACAACCAAGGATCCGGAGGAAGCGGCCATCAAGCGCCATGAAATCGATGCCGGCGTCGATGGCGCCCTCAACAAGCTATACAGTTCGACGCCAGGCGCGCAGGCGCAGGGCAGCAAGGCCAAGGCCATTCTCGTCTTTCCATCAGTGTTCGCCGCGGGCCTGGTCGTCGGTGGCGAATATGGCGAAGGCGCACTGCGCGAGGGGGGATCGTCCACCGGCTATTACAAGACCAGTACCGCGTCGTTCGGCTTGCAGATTGGCGCCCAGTCCAAGGCGGTGATCCTGATGTTCATGACCCAGGAGGCGCTCGATAAATTCCGCACGAGCAACAAGGGCTGGACAGCCGGCGTGGATGGCTCGGTGGCGGTGGCGAAGACAGGCGCCAACGGTACGCTCGACACTGCAACGACGAATTCGCCGATTGTCGGATTCGTGCTGACGAACTCCGGCCTGATGGCCAATCTTAGCTTCGAAGGCACGAAGGTCAGCAAGCTCGACATCTGATACCCGCACGGTAGCGCACGACTATCGAGGCATCATTCCGACACGTGCGCAGGCATACCATGGTCTTAAGGAGTTGACATGAAGACCCAGATTTTCCTTGTAATGGCCACTGTCGCCATGATGGCGCTCCCGGCGTTCGCCCAGCCACAGACGTCGGTGGAGGTCACAAAAGGTACCGGCACGGCCACCGTGACCGGAACGACGAAGGTCACAGCCACGGTCGTCGAAATTGACCCAGCCACCCGGACCGTCACCCTGAAGGACAAGAGAGGCCACATCGTTGACGTCGAGGTGGGCGAAGAGGCGCGCAACTTTGACCAGCTCAAGGTGGGCGACGTGGTCACAACCGAATACCGGGAAGCGATGTCGCTGAGTCTCTCGAAAACGAGCGGCCCGCGTTCCGCCTCGGAGCGCACGATGGAACAGCGCTCCGCGCCCGGGGCCAAGCCCGGTGGCACAATCGGTCGGGAAATCACGGTCATGGCCGATGTTGTCGCCGTGAATGCGAAAGCCAAAACCGTCACATTAAAGGGACCGCACAACACGGTGGATGTGATCGTGGAGGACCCCGAGCAGATGAAGAATATTCGCAAGGGAGATCAGGTGCAGGTCGTGTACACGGAGGCGGTCGCGATATCCGTCACGCCCGGCATGAGCAAGTAACAGATCAATGAACCAACTTCTTTCAGGCGTCGACGGACGCGGTCGCATGGATCTGTTCCGACGGCCATTGTGACGGGCGTGCCCTGGATTGTTGCCAGCAGATCCACGAGGTGACCTGCCGGGAGACAAGTTATGCTGCCCACACCGATTACCCAACGGGTGTTGTCCAGAGAATTGCTCGATGTCCTGATCCGTGCCGGACTCGTTGCTGTTCTGGCCATTTTCTGCTTCCAGATCTTCGTCCCGTTCCTGAACCTCATGGTCTGGGCATTGATCCTGGCGATCACGCTGTATCCGCTTCAGGTCAGACTTCGGCGTACGCTCGCCAACAAGGATGGCCTGATCGCCACGCTGATCGTCTTCGTCGCGTTGGGCGTCATCCTCGTGCCGACCTATCTGCTGGGCGTCGCGGTGGCCGGATCGGTCGACCATGCGATGGACATTTTCAAAAGCGGCAGCTTCCGCGTTCCACCGCCTGCCGACGCGGTGGCCAGCTGGCCCCTCGTTGGCCAGCGTGTGTACGACTTCTGGCAGCAGGCCTCGACCGACCTCACAGGTCTTGCGCAGAAGTTCGCACCACAACTCAAGGATGCCGGTCTCGCCCTGCTCGGAACGGTGACGGGCCTCGGCGCGGGGCTGCTCCTATTCTTCGCCGCCCTGATTGTCGCTGGCATACTGATGGCGCATGGCGAGAAAGGCCACGACAGCGCGGTGGAGATCGCGTCGCGCATCTCCGGCCCTGAGAACGGCCCGCAGATCGCCGATCTTTGCACGGCCACCATTCGCGCGGTCGCCCAGGGCGTGGTCGGGATCGCGTTCATCCAGATGCTGTTGATCGGTATCGGGTTCGTCGTCATGGGCATTCCCGGTGCGGGCCTGCTTGCGCTCGGGGTGCTGCTGCTCGGCATCATGCAGTTGCCCGCCACGCTGGTCACCATTCCGGTGATTATCTTCGTGATTGCCACGCAAGGCGTTAGCACCATGACGATCATCTTCTCGGTGTATGTGTTCGTCGCGGGGCTTGCCGATAACGTCCTCAAGCCATTGCTGCTGGGCCGTGGTGTCGCCGTCCCGATGCCTGTGGTGCTGATCGGCGCGCTCGGGGGCATGGTAACGGGCGGCGTCATTGGCCTGTTCATCGGTCCCGTGATGCTCGCAGTCGGTTATGAGCTCTTCTGGCGATGGGTAAAGGACCCGGCGAAGCCCGTGCGTTCAACAGAAGAGTAGCGGGCCTGATGCTGCCTGCTCACGCGGCGTCGCAGTCCAAAGGACAAGGAGAAAAGAAAAGGCCCGCAAACGCGGGCCAGGAAAACCGCAAATCACGGTGAAGAAGACGAACAGAACGCCGTGGGCGGTTGGCGCGTCCTCAGTGTTAGCCGGTCGCGCCGACTGTCAGTATAGGGCGGGTCAAGTCGCGGTACCAGGGATATCGGCATCAGGGGGCGATGTGGTTCGCGGTCTGTCGGGCCAATCACTGAACCCGCGACTGAATATGGATCTCAGAACCGGATCGACCAGAACGTTGGTCGGCGTGATTGGGGAAGGCGGGATCAACGCAGATACTTGAGATTGTTAGCTTGCTGACTATTATTGCTTCACGAGACCCGAAATAGTATCTCTGAAGTGGGTGGAGGACTCCGCGTGGTTCGCAATCAGCCACCGGACGCTATCAACAAGCGTTGCCCTCATTGCGGGCAGCGGAAGCCTTTGACTGCTTTCTTTTGCAACGTGTGGAGCGGTGATGGTTTGAGCTGTTGGTGTATCGAATGTAGTGTGCAATACAAGAACGAAGGGCACGAAAGACCGTCAGATAAAAGACCCGGCCAATCGATTGAAGCTTCGATGAGAAAACTCGCGAAACGCCGGATAAGCAAGGATGGAAAGTGAGGTTACGGAGACGGAGACAACGGAGAGAATCGAAAGTGTGCATCACGGGTCCCGGAGCACATCCAAATGAGACCGTTACGTTAATTTCGCAATTCAATTGACACGTATCGGGAGCACGTTACGTACGATGTAATTAATTGAACTGGCGAGGTTCCAGCTTTGCATTGGAGTCGATGAGAAAGCGTGAGCACCGGCCGATTTGGATCAAGGTGATTGCGGATCACTCCCTGACACGCCAAAGGATTGGCGGGGGCGTTGCGAGCCTTTTAACGATGCAGAGGTAGATCCGGATGCGGACGTTGCAGTGTCGAAAGCCGAAGCCAAATGCCAGAACTATAAGCTCTCCGACGCGGTGTCTATGGAGCGGGGCATCGCATGCGCGAGAAAGCGAATCTAAAGGGTGATTCATGATCGTAGGGCACGATTGCCGGCAGGTTCACCGTGAGTTCTATGGCTGTGGAGTACCTGTCAAGCGACGAATAGCGTTTGTCTTATCGGATTTCTGCGACCTGCTTGGCGTCGAAGTGGTTGCGGAATCACTCCAGCATGCCTCGGAACTGTCGGCTTTAGCGGATCAAACCGTATATCCAATGCAGTTCCTTTCTGCGCGCGGGGGAACCGTGAGGTCCGCACAGTCGCTGGTCGTCTCTACCGAGACACTGAATGAAGCGATGGAGACACGATTTTCCTTCGTACTGGTTGCCGCAGGCCCCAGCGCGCTGGACATCTGCAATATACTGCCCCAAGCGACGTGGCTGCAACTGATGAGGGCCTTAGGTACACCAGTCCGATTCCTGAGCACTGGCAGTGAACCTCATCAACATACGGTGGCGACTGCGCGAAGGTCCGACATCGACAGGATCAGGCAGCAAGCATTAAATTCTGAGCCCCGGGGGCGCCTGGCCAGCGCGATACATGCTGCCTTCGAAATAATCAGCGCCGATCTTGACGAATCGATCGCGCAAGAGGCTTTGCGCCGTACGACCGTTGCAAGGGCAGACCATACAATCATGCATTCCATTGATGTGAGCCTTGCCAGCGCGGACAGGATCCGGTCTACGGCCCGGTGGCTCAAAGACAATTGTCACCGTCCGATATGCGTTGCCGACGCGGCCAGCTTCTGCGCGATGAGTGAGCGAACCTTACTTCGTTACTTCCAAGCTTACTATGGCACATCGCCGTCGGGATATCTGCAACGGGTGAGGCTTGACCTGGCCTGCGAGTTGTTGGCGGAGACGTCGCTGCCAGCAGACAAGATCGCACGACACGTCGGATTGACAAACGGAGCGAGGCTCGGGAAACTCCTCCGCCGTTGCCTCGGAAAGTCGCCGAGTGAACTTCGTGCGATCGCTGTCCGCAGTATCCGCTAATGCGCACTGCGCCTTATTGTTGGCGTTGTATGCGGCTATCACCCCGAAGGACTCGGCGGGTATCTTGCCTGCAACGTTACTTGGCTAACGAAGGCCATATTCCCAATCACCGCCGCGATCGACAGTTAGTCCAGTTGTGGGGCGTCTGCTCCTCGAACAGCGATGGGGCGTCGACTACAGCGCTCTTCTCGAAAGCCGCCTTTCTGAATGAGAGGCATTAGCCTGAGTTTTGACCCAACCTCGGCCATCTCCGGACAGCAGTCCGCGCCCTCACGGAGGCATTCAAATGTCGGCTCGGCGCCAGACAGCGGTCCTTCGTGCGCAGAACATGTCTGTCGCATTTCCGATCAGCCCTCACCACACGACCATTCTCTCCACGGCTAGTCCATCGACCCGAGATGGCAATTGTCTAGAAGAGCTTCGTGCATCTTCACCGCGCCCGCGCGGCAAGGCGCGCAATCATCCGCTCAGCCATCGCGCGGTCGATGACTTCGAATGAGCGGCTCGTGCGCTCGTAGGCATACATGTCGCCAGTCGCGATGTCGAACCACCAGCCGCTCAACACCAGTGCGCCCGCAGTGACCTGCTGGTGAACGATCGGGTATGTCATCAGATGCTCAAGCTGCACAAGTACGTTGAGTTGCGACAATTGATCGTGCGGTTTCAGCCTGTCATTGAGCGGACCTTCGTGTTCGAGGCGAAACGCTGCGTTGTTGGCGTGGTACAGCCATTTATCGAGGTTCGGCGCTTTCAGCTTGGCGTTGCGTGTATACACGGCTTTCATCGCACCGCACTCGGAATGCCCGCACACAACAATATTCGCGACTTTCAACACCAGCACTGCGTACTCGATCGCGCTTGCCTCGGAAAGGTCACCGGAAGAGACCCCTTCCGCATTCGCCGGTGGTATCAGGTTGCCGACATTGCGCATCGTGAACAGATCGCCCGGATGGGTCGAGGCAAGCAGGTCCGGCACAACCCGGCTGTCCGAGCACGTGATGAAGAGCGCATCAGGTGTATGCGCGAGCGCCAGTTCGCTGAACTGCTTCGCGTATTGCGGCAGCATTTTCTCGCGGAATTCAACGATGCCCATAATGAGTTTGTCCATGGTTTACCTCCGAAAGGGCTAGTTGTTTGCTGTCGAGGCTGCCGAACCTCCAAGCCCTTGCGAGTCGGGGATACGGGCCAACGCCAGGTCCTCGGGAAACGGGAACATCGAGGTGATCGCGCGATCGAGCAGTGTTAGCTCGACGCGCAATGCGTCATGACGATGTTCCGGCAGGCTCTGGATGAGGTTCTCTATCGCCGCGCGTAGACGCCGCGCGATTTGAATGCTGCCCGCGCCGTACTGTCGTATCTCGCGAAAACTAATATGCACGAAGTCTTCCCAATTGGGCGTCCGCAAGATCACGCGCACCCGCCCCGACCTATCCACAATCTCTTCGATGTGCAGCGACCGTTTGCCCACCACGCGCAATAGTCGGTGCACCTGGTCGATCGCAAGCACGGCCGTGGTCGGATCGTTGATCGCCGCCGACAGCGCTTTCAGCGCAATATCGACCAGGATGCGAAACGCGAACATAGGGTCCTGCTCCATTGTGCGTTCCGTCCCGAAAGCGACCAGTGTGCGGAGCCTCCTCTCATCGATCGCGCCAGAATTCCCGTACAAATAAAACAAGGGTTCGTCGACAGCGACGAAATCACCCACTTGCGGCACGAATTCGATGACTGAGTTAGTGCGCCGCGCCTTGGCCACCAGCCTTTCCAGATTCACGGCCAGAACGATGCCAGATTTGCCGCGGTGACGAACAATGCGATCAGGTACGCCTCGCTCTTTGTCACGTTCCGGCGGGCTAGTTGCACCCGTAGTCGGAGCGGGGTAAACGCTCTCTATGACCGCCATCCCGTGCTTCCCGACGCGTGCCACGAGGCTTACCGGACGCAGAGATTTCGCGGCGTAGTCAATCAGGAAAAGGAACGCGACGACGGAGGCGAATCCGAATAGCGCTGCAAGGAACACTTGAAGCTGGTGTACCTCATTCTCACCCATCCAGCTCAGGGTTCTATCGGCGAACAGCATTGTGAAAACGAACAATCCCGAGATGCTACGGATGATGTTATCGCGCAGCAGTGTCGTCGCGATGATCCGCGGGGTGTACTGCCCGCCAGCGACCTGGATTGCGACGAGCAGCGAACCGAACGCAAACACCAGAAACGTCAGGTCTGCGGAAACGATGTCACCGAGCAACGCCCGGGCCCCGGTCATGGACAGCCCAAGAAAACCGGTTTTCGGATCAAGGATCGCTTGCCTGATCATCCACCTTCCCAGCATTTCAGTCAGAGGTTTTACCACTGCGTAGATCGCGACTGCGATGAGCGGCACAGCCCACAGCGAAGATCGCAGGTAACTCTTGAAGCTGTACCAGCGATTCCAGTCCATGTTTGCTCTCTCCCTACGATCCATATTGCAGCGGAGACCAAGGTCTTCTTCACTCGCCACGTGGCATGCAAAGGAGGCCTTCCGACCGGGCATCGCGCACGGCCGCGCTTATCCCGCGGTCGCTTCCTCCGGCCGTCGTCTTGATGTCCGTCGGCGTTCAGGCCAGTGCCGCCGAAACGTCCAAAACCACCTGCTTTCGCCGGGGCGCACGAACTGCACCGGGCGCCAGGTCGACAGCATCGCCGCTGTCAACATCCTCGACATCGGTGGGCCGGCACGACCAGCAGGTGAGTTGATCTGCCGTTCCAGTACTGTCTGATTACGCGGGTTGAGGCCGGATTGCTACCGCAAACGAATCCACCGGCCATGGGGGATTCCGCTGGCATGGAGGAGGTTACGGACACGTGAACCTTCCCGAAACAATAAGACACCTGAACTTCCGGCCGGTCAATGAGACCTTGGTTCAACAGGTCAGGGACGCCGTGTTTCCAGGATGGTGCCTCGATGGATTCCGGAATGTCGAAGGCTGACGGCGTCCGGACGCGAGCAGGGGAACCACGCTGGTCGCGTCACCGCGCCAGGGGCTCGGTCCAGCCCAAAAATTTCGCTTGACACGATTTAAATGGTTTTCCTGAAACTGCGAATGACAGTTATGGGCAACGATTCGCCAGCCGGCTCGATGTGTAGATGGGCGTTAAACACCACAAAGCAGCCCTGGATGTGACGCCTGGTCCAAGGTCCGGAGTGGGTCGTCTACGGAAGTTCGGCTTTCAAGCAGGGATCGCGGTGTTCGAGGCGACCTCGTATTTCCGGGTTCGGCAAGCTTGAGCCATTCCGAGGAAGCTTTCGCGGGTCCGCTCCCGGCTCGACATGAGACGGTCGCTGATCGCGCTCTGAGCTTGCTGTCCGCCATTCCAGGGCATCGCGAATTGCGGACGAAGGGTGACCTGCTGTGTGACCTGATGTCCAGGTGCGATGACGCCGGTGAATAATGCCCGGCCCACCACGGGTGGCCGTGCTGCAGAAAAGCAGAGGTTCATTGGGCAGGCACACCACGTGAAGGCCGGCGCCTGAACGGGAACCGCGAACAGCTACCTGCGAAACGCGCTACGCCGAAGCACGTCGACGTCCACCGACAAGCGGCTCAGATCACGCAGTCGGAACAGTCCCGCCGTCGATGACGTACCCAGTGCCGGTGATGGCGCTGGCCCGCGCGGAGACGAGGAAACCGATGAGTTCTGCCACTTCCCGGGGAGAGCATGGCCGGCCGAGAGGAATGCCCCCGAGCGAATCCATGATGATCTTGCGGGCGCCTTCCGTGTCGATGCCGTTCTGCCGGGCGATCTCAGCAACGAGACTCGCGGCGGCATCCGTCTCGACCCAGCCCGCGGAGACACGCACGACCCGAACGCCTTTCGGACTGACTTCCTTGGACAAGGCTTTGCTGTAGTTCGTGGTTTCTGCGTTCAGATAGGCATCCAGTGGCGGCGACGCGGCGAGCTATCCTGGTCGCGCCCAGACGAATTGATTTTCAGACTCTCGCGCATGCACGGCAGCGAGACATTCGCTTACATTTGCTCACACCCGCGCTACACCCGGCCCGTTATGCTCCGCTCGAATCAATTTGTCGAGGTGTGCCGCCTCCCCCGTTGCGGCCAATGCTGAAGGATCATCCAGGAATGAAACGTCTTTTTATAGTCGCAGCCCTGACGGCGACCGTCGCCGCGCCAGCATTCGCTGCCGACGTCGGCGTGTCGGTCAACGTCGGTCAGCCTGGCTTTTATGGCCGTATCGACATCGGTAATGCGCCACCTCCCCAACTCATCTACTCGCAGCCAGTCGTGATCGAGCAGGCGCCGGCGAATGCAGCGCCCGTCTATCTGTATGTGCCGGCCTATCAGACAAAAGAATGGCGCAAGTATTGCCGCAAATACGCTGCGTGTAGCGAACCGGTCTACTTTGTACAGCAGACGTGGTACGAGGGCGTCTATGCGCCCCGCTACCGCCATGCTCGTCCGCAGCCGCAGATTCTCTATGCACACGACATTCACAGCGATGTAGTGCGGGCCGGTGTGATTCGTGCGCATGACATTCACGCCGAGAATGTGCATGCCCGGGTGGTCTACAGGGTTGATGGGGAACCTGGCGGCCCACATGGGGAAGACATTCACGCCCCGGCGGTAGGGGCCAGCGAGATCGACGCCCACGATATTCATGCGAGGGTGGTCGAGGCGGACACCCTCTACGTCCACGATCTTCATTCGGATCGCTAGACCTCGACGAACAGAGGGCCGATGACCGTCTCGTGCCGGCCGAAAAACCGGCGGTTGTAAGTGTTCCGTGAATGGCTCGAACGGGTCGGCTACCGCCGGCCGCATCGGGCAGCGATGGGCCATGAACAGCCAATCGCAGGTTCATGCCGAATGGCCGAAATGCGGTGAAGTTCAGCCCGTCGCGGTTATGCACGCTTCGCACAACGTTGTTTGACCGTCTAGGTAGCTCCTCCATACTGGCGGCCATCTCCAGCAATGAGGCTGCCTGCTCCTCGGTGCGTTGCGATAGATCCTGATTGCCTGCCGCGATTTGGCTCGTCGCGGTCGCGATCGATTCTGTGGAGGCCTTGATGGCGCGAGTCGTGCCAATCAGTTGCTCCTGCATTCGCTTCATCGCGTAGAGCAGGCTGCCGCAGTCGTTCGGGGCGGTCTCGACGATTACGGTCACATCGTAATTGGCAATGCGGCTCACGATCTCGTCTGCATACGAAGGGTCCCCGCTGAGCGAGCGCAAAATGATTCAATAACACCGTGACCAATGCTGAGTAGGCCAGTCGCCACCATCACGAGAATATCGACGCTTCGGTACGGCGTCGCATGGAATTCCCCAACGATGTCCTCGAGGTAGAGGCCAGTTTGGAAGGCCCAGCCATGTAGCGCGTATCGAGTAGCAAATCTTTGACACGATCTCATCCGTGCATGGTTTGGCGAGGTCGCGTCAGATTTTTTGAAAGCAGGGTTGGCGGTAACGAAATCGAGCACCATCGCGTGACGATTCGTGATGGCGCCCGATTGGACGTTAAACCGACGTTGATTTCGGGGCCCCGAAACGCGGCGCTTCGAAGGCTCAATCAACTGCCCCGATAGAGACCGTTGATGTTGACCTGCACATGCATACCACTCGAGTGCGACGCCGCGGATTCGACGGAGCCACCGACAGCACGGTGGTCATTGCGGGTGTCCGCAGCGTTGTGCTGTTCCGCCATGAGCGTTTGCGCGCTTGGGCCGCGTTGCGACGACGGTGCGCCCACTTCGGCGTTATAAAACGGTGCAGGACCGTATCCGCTCGCAAAAGCGGGGGCAGCGAGCAACGCAGATGTCGCGACCAACACTGCGGCAGTGAGCTTCGTCTTCATGATGATCTCCAAAAACCTCAATGAATGCTGGAATGCGCCCTTTTGGGGACCTTCATCACCAGTCCGCAACGGCGTTGTCGGGCCGTCGCGAAATTAATATAGGTTTCAAACTTCACGCCCCTATCAAGGAAAGATCACGAGTTGGTCACACTGGCGCCGTCCGAGCCCACTAGTTCCGATGGGACAAAAACGTGACACATGCTTGACCGGCGCGTTAATTTCGGCGGCGATACTAGAGTCCAGACGTGCGGGTTTCTTTAGGCATCTGCCGCATGTAATTGAGAGGGGAGAAGAGCATCATGAACACCGCTCAGCATTCGTTGCGCGCTCTGGTCGACAAATGGCTTGCACCGACTGCGGCCACGCCGGCTCACGTCACTCGGTTCAGTCGCATGAGCTCGAATCAACGGCGCTACGTCTGCGTCGAAACTACGCGTCGAACTGGCATGGCGATATTCTTTTTCCGGCACGATGATGGGTGGTGTGTATTTCCACCCAGCACGCAGGGGCCGACGATTGGCGCCAGCGCTCGCACATCGGCCGGCTAGCCGGCCCGGAATCAGCGTGCCCCGGATGCGCGACTCTCCGGAACTTTCGACCTGCTGCACGCACGGGCGGCGACCTCGCTTCCAGGTGCAGCGCTGGATCTGTTGCCAGAGCTTTACCTGTCCAAGCGAATCTGGATCGAACGCAGCGCGGTGACATAGTCCCAGATGACCGGGTTGCCGGGCGAGTGGGTCAGTGCGCAGGGCAATAGCAGAAGCCAACTTGCTGCTGCGGTGAGGCCGGACAAAGCGACCCAGACTGGTAGTTCCAGCCGCAAGGCGCGCAACGCAATCAGAATGAACACGTACACGGACTCGGTGCTCTTCGGTAGAACTGCGCGGGCTATTCATATTGCAGTTGATACGCATAGCTGATGAACACCAGTACGACCGTCTCTGCGACGACGGATGGGCCCGCCATCTAACGAGTGAGCTGCCCGGTCACCGCGAAGTAGAGGCGAACCAGCGTGAGCACCGATAAGAGCGTCAGGCCCAGAGGCACCGCTCTTGTCGGCGCGTCCGGAAAAAGGCCGGGCGGGCTGCTCGCGTAGAGCACGGCGAGCAGCGCCGCGATCAGCACTTGCCCCGCCGTGACCAGCAACTCGCTGCAATACTGCTCGCGTTCGAATTCGCGCCACACACGCGTCGGCAACTGCATCGGCGTCAATGCGACATGTATCGCCGCCCGTATCGTCGTTGGTATCGTCTGGCTCTGCGTGGAAATTGCACAATTCGTGCTTATTCCGTGAGTGTCCGCGCGCACATTCGATTCCGATCATCGGCGCCATCTCTATTCGGTCGCCTTGAAGGCGCTGCCATCGATCGTTGCGCAGGTACCGGCTGGAAGCAACAGCCCTTCGTCGCGCGCCGCATCGTGCGGCGAACGGCCGGCGCATGCATGCCTTGGGTTGCCACAGTCTTTCTTCCCGGCCCGTGCCACGCCGAAGCATCGCTCCCGGGGCGATGTGAACGTCGCATGTGCGTTCGGCATCAGATGGGCGTTGTGCTGAATCGCGAATAGCGCCGCGCCGATCGCGCTGAAGATCACGAGTGTGTTGCCGATTCGGTGGCCCATGCGGTCTCCCTGTACAAAAACGTTATCCTTGTAGTCACGGGGCGGCGTTGAACGCGAACGCGTGCTGACGCAAGCGAATCAACGGCGCTCCATGCGTTGCTGCGCTGTGCGGTCGCTCATGACTTTCTGCACGAGCGATGCCGTGCCGATCGAGGCACACATTGCGACGAATGCTACCCATGCATAGGGGTACAGGAGGGGCATTCCGACCAATAGCAGGCCATCGTTGCCGCCGGGGATCAAAAGGCTGCCCCATCCCATCAGGGCGCCACCCAGGAAGCACTTGCTCACCTGGGCAAGCGCGACGCCGGTGCTGCCAGACGGGCCGGCGGTGCGGCCGCCGAGCACTGCACCGAGCAGCAGGGCAAGCAGCAACAGGCATCGTGTGATGAGGCTGTTCGCCATGCCGCGGGCGAGCTCAATCAGCACATCGGTGTAGGACCAGGTGCCGACGAGCAGGAGCATGAACAGGAATGCGACGCCGATCACCGTGGTAGCGGCATGGGGTGACCAAAGGTGGGAAGCAATGCCTTGGCGTGCCCGCTGAATCACACCGGCTCCCGATCCAGCGGGACGCGCTGTCAGTAGCGGACGAGCGACGCGCCAGATGATGAACGCCGCGAACAGCAGCGAAACCGAGGTAGGCGCGCGCAACACGAATGAACGGTAGTCAAGTGTGTGATGCGCGGAAGCTGTCGACAAGGTGCCGAGACTCAGGCATCCAGCGTAAAAGCCGAGCGGTGTCGCCAGGTAAGCCCATTCGCCGGAGCCGAGTCTCGCGATCGCGCCGAAGACGCAGGCGCCGTTGATGAACGCACCCAGGCCCAGCAGAGCCCCGCCCAGCACGGTCAGGTAATTCACCGGATAGCCTGCGGGCATCTTCGCGAGCAGATGGAGCATTTGCGCGATCAACAGACCGCCCGTGACCCATACCGACGCCTCGACGATTGCGATCAGCCGGTTGAACCGAAGCTTGTTGACGACTTCGTTCACCGCGGCAACGGTGCACGTCGCCCCGCGTTGAATCGCAAAGCCCATCGAGCCGGCGCACAGGGCGGCGACCACGAATGCGATACTGGTTACCATTACGTTCATTGGATGACCATCCGTTAAGGTTTGCTTCGTTCGCGACCTTTTGCTCGCAGGTCCACTCGGAACATTCCCCGCAAGTTGCTCGAGCGTCGCCAGACAGCGAAAGCGGGGCGCTGACTATCAAGGCGGGTTCTTCACCATGGCGTTGTGGAGCTTGCAGACCGTCTGAACCGCCTGCCCGTTGTTAATCATGCTCGTCCGAGGGTGGATGTATCCGGAACGCAGATCGAACACCCGGCCGTGCAGATACGGCCTGCCGCCGTTTCGCCACGCCCGCTGGACGATATGGGTCTTGCCCAGGTTTGTAGCCTGCCCGATGACGTTCAGCTCGACCATCCGGTTGAAGCGGGCGTGCTCGTCCAGCGCGGCTGGCTCCGCCCAGAAGTAATGCCGCGTGTCTTTGGCGGTGCCGCAGCCAGGTTGCCGATCAGGCCATGATGAGCGTCGCTCATTGCTGCTTTCACGCCCCCGCAACCTTAGTGGCCACAGACGATGAGCTGGTTCACCTTCAGCACATCGATCGCATACTGCAGTACCGAGAGCAGGCTCATCTCGGTTTGCACGACCAGGCTCGCGATGTTCCGGTGCACGAACATGTCGCCGGGACGGGTACCCGCGATACGGTCCGGTGGCACCCGACTATTCGAGCAGCCGATCCACAGGAACTCTGGATGCCGGCCTTCGGCGAGCTTGTCGAAGCAGCCCGCATCGAGCGAAGCTGGTGCTCGACGAAGGCCTGGTTGTCGCGAAGCAGTTCTTCGATGCGTGAGATCATCCGGGCCTCCTCAGGTGTGCTCGATCACGCCTTCGATTGGGTCGATGGCGGCGGACTTCCAGGGCGAACGCTCGATCATGCGCTGCGCATCGGCGTATCCCGCACTGCGGCGCAACTGGATGCCTGCGCTCGTGAAGTCGATGTCCTTGGTGTGGTCCTCGCCATCGACCCGCGGTGCTAGCAGATGTGCCACATGCATCGTTGTGCCGCAGCCCCAGGATGCGAGCTCCTTGACCCTGGCATCGTTCTGACGGCTCACCGGCAGCTGCTTGTGCAGCTCGCGGATCACGTGGCGCAGGCGATGGATCTGCTTCTGCCGGGCGATGTGGCTGTCGGCGCGGCTCGCGTACTGGATGTCCTTCTGCCGGCTCATGACCTGCCAGATCGACGCAGGCTCGGGGGCCGCCTGGTGCCACACGTTGACGGCGAAGATGAGGGAGTCTCGCCTGGGCTTGTCGTCCAGCACCGCTTCGATCGGAGTGTTGGAGTACAGGCCACCGTCCCAGTAGGGTTCGCCGTCGACGCGCACGGCGGCAAATGCCGGGGGCAGGGCGCCGGATGCCATCACGTGGTCGACCTTGAGCTCCTCGTTGCGATTGTCGAAGTAGCGCATGTGGCCGCTGCAGGCGTTCACCGCACCCACGGTCAGCCGTGTCCTGCACTCGCTCAGGTACTCGAAGTCGACGAGCTCGCCCAGTGTTTCGCGCAAGGGTGCCGTGCTGTAGTACGACGCGGCCTCGACGCCCACTTCCGCCTTGGATCCGCCGATGGCCGAGGCATTCGGGGTGAAGAAGCCCGGAATGCCGCGCGTCACCGTGTTCATGTTGGGCAGCAGGTTGCCCAGACCCATCCAGTCGAAGAAACCTGTTAGCGGCCAGCGCTGCGCCACCCGGCGCCAGAACTCGTTGAGGCGATCGAGGCGGTCCTCGGGGCGGTTGCCGCTGATCAGCGCCGCGTTGATCGCGCCGATCGACGTGCCGATCACCCAGTCGGGTTCGACACCGGCTTTGTGCAGGGCTTCGTACACCCCCACCTGGTAGGCGCCGAGCGCACCGCCGCCTTGCAGCACCAGCACGACCTGGCCCGGCAGGCCGGGCGTGCCAAGCTCGAGGTCGGGCGCGACGCTCGCATGCGTGCGCCCGCGGCCTCGACCGTTGCCTTGTCTAGTCGCAGTTCTTGTCGCCACGTTATTCTCCTTGCGGCTTCAGTGCTGCGTCCAGCTGCCATCCACGGGGATCGCGTTGGCGGTCATGGACGCTGAGGCATCGCTTGCCAGGAATGCTGCAAGCGCCGGCAACTCCTCGACCTTCACGAGTTCCTTGCGCGCCTGATTCACGAGCATCACGTCGTCGGGCAAGAGGTTGTGCGCCTTCGCCTGATTGTCGAACTGCTTCTCCATCAGCGGGGTCTTCACATAGCCAGGGCAGATGGTGTTGCAGGTAATGCCGAACTCGGCGACCTCGACGGCCCACCGTCTTGGACAGGCCGATCAAGCCATGCGTGGCCGTCACGTAGGCGGCCTCGAACGGCAAGGCGGTCAGACCGTGCGCCGAGGCGATGTTGATGACGCGGCCGAAGCGCCGCGCCTTCATCTCAGGCATGACCGCCTTGATGAGGTGGAACGCGGAAGACATGTTGTTAGCGACGATCGCATCCCGCTTCGGCTCGGGAAACGCCTCGATTGGTGCGACATGCCGGATGCCGGCGTTGTTGAGGATGATGTCGACCTTGCCGAACTCGGCACGGACGAACTCGGTCATGGCGTGGATCTGCCCGGATTGGCGCATGTCGGCGCCCGAGTAACGCACCTTCACACCGTATTGCCGTTGCAACCCGGCGCGCGTGAACTCGATCTCGTGCGCGTCGCCGAAGCCATTGAGCATGGCATCGGTCCCTTGTTCGGCCAGGGTACGTGCGATCGCGAGGCCGATGCCGCTGGTCGACCCGGTGACGATGGCTGATTTCTGCTTGGGCATGGTGGAACTCCCAGGGTTGAAGGTTTTGGCTGCGGCGACCGCGTGTCGCGGTCGACCTCGTCGGTTCGGGTGAATCGAAGATGCGTGATGCCTGAGCGACATAGAGCGGATGGGCTGGACCGATGTCCACTCGGCAAACAGTCCGGCGCCTGTGCGACACGCGCTGCGGCATGGGCACCTCGTGGCGCACCCTTACATGGTGTGCGCGTCCATCTTCGCTTCGACTGGGAAGAGATCGACCGAGATCAGCACCGCCGGTACTGTTCCTTCATTCTTCCACCAGTGCTGTGTGCCGTTGCGCTCAGGCGCCACGTCGCCCGCCTTGTGCACGATCGGCACGGCGCAATTGCTCGCGTACTCGACGATTTCGCCGGACACGATGTAGATCTGCGCCGGCCGGTTTTTGTGGCTATGCCAGGGCACGATGCCGCCCGGCGCCACGTCGAGTTCGCGCAGCCGCAAGAGCCGCCCCTGCAAGGCAAGCGGTTCCTTCGACAAGTCGGTCGACGCCCGCACGGTGTCGGTTACGCCCGTCGGTGTGCCTGGTCCGGGCTTCTGCCCCTGGCCGTCCGCCACTTGCCTGTCGAGCGGACATTCCCCAGCGCTCGCCGCGCCTGCCGCGACCGACAGCCCGGCGGCGACCATTCCCGCTATGACACACTGACGCCAGATCGACGCGCGTTGCTGACTCTTGGTGCTCATGACGTACCTCTCTCCTCAGGTGGGTAATGGCGGGCACACGCCCGAATGAATCCGGCAGAAAAGATGCAGCCGGTTAAAGCCACTCGTGATGAATGTCGACGCTCGGGCGCTGGCCGATCGTGTCGTAGTTCGCTGCGAGCCACGCGCCGGCTTGCGCGCGGCTCTTGTCGTGAAGAAAGCAGAGGAACTCGCGTCGTGCTTGCCCGACACGCCACGCGCAGTCATGGTTCCGTCGTAGCGGATCGAATGGATCAGCATCTGCTTCATTTCACTGCGTGCGATCTTGCTGTCCTCGATCGGCTGGGTGACGAGACCGATTGCGCAGTTCGTGCACCAGCGAACAATTGAAGCCGACTTCATTGATGCAGTTGAGAATTTCGCTCGCGGTGGTGGGCACGACTCGACGCACGATCGAATTTATGTGCACGATCACCACATCGCTCGTGCCGCAGCTGTAGCGTCGCGCGCGCCCCACGCAAACGCGCCATGCGCGCACCACCGCCCTGTAAGGCAAGTGCTATTGGTTTTTGGCCGCTGTTCGCAGGCCTCGTCTCGCGTTTCGCAGCCATGTTGCACCTCTTAGTGCTGGGACCAGCCGCCGTCCATCGTGAGCGCCGCCGCCGTCACCGAAGCCGCGCTGTCGGAACTCAGGAACACCGCGAGCGCTGCAAGCTCCTCGACGGTCACGAACTCCTTGCGCGCCTGGTGGACGAGCATCACGTCGCGCACCACGTTCTCTGGAGATATGCCGTGTGCCTTCGCCTGATCAGTGATCTGTTTTTCGACCAGCGGTGTTTTCACGTAGCCGGGGCAAATCGTGTTGCTCGTTATGCCGTGGTCGGCGACTTCGAGCGCGACCGTCTTCGATAATCCGAGCAAGCCGTGTTTCGCCGCGACATAGGGCGACTTGAACGGCGACGCGAGCAGGCCATGAGCCGATGCGATGTTGATGATTCGCCCCCAGCGCCGTGCCTTCATGTCGGGCAGTACGACCTTGATGAGATGGAACGCGGACGAAAGATTGATCGCGAGGATCGCATCCCACTTCTCATCGGGCTGTTCTTCGATGGGCGCAACATGCTGGATGCCCGCGTTGTTGACGATGATGTCCACGTGGCCGAACTCGGCGCGTGCGTAGCGCGCCATGGCGCGAATGTCGTCGGGCTTGCCCATGTCAGCGGACGAATAGCGCACGCCCACACCGTGCTCGCGTTCGAGGTTCCGGCGTATCGCCTCGATCTCGTCCGCGTCGCCGAAGCCGTTCAACAGCACGTTAGCGCCGTGCGCGGCAAACGCGCTTGCAATGCCGAGCCCGATGCCGCTGGTCGAGCCGGTGACGATGGCGGATTTACCATGAAGCATGAAAGGCTCCGTTAGAAATTGCTGTTGGCATGCTGAACGCTGGCGCGAAACCTGGGTAGGCCGGACGGCCGGTCTGCCCCGATGGCCGTTTGCACAGGCATGTTGCCGAGCGTCTCGCGTGGCTCTTCATCGGCCTCGTGGGTGCGCGTGAAGCGCAGGTGCGTGATGTCGGTGGGGAAGAACATGCCCCAGGTCCATTCGACGAAGATGCGCAGCTTGCGTCCGAGTGTCGGCATGCGCGCGAGGTACAGTGCGCGCCACAGCAGCCAGGCCGGCAGCCCTGTGATGTTGACGCCATAAATCTGCGCGACGCCCTTCATGTGGCCGATGGTTGCCATCGCCCCCCTGGTCTCGTAGGAGAACGGCTTGCCCGGCTGGTGCAGCAGGCAGTGTGCGACATTGACCGCGAGCTGGCGCGCCTGGGCCATCGCGAACTGGGCGGTGGGCGGGGAGAGGCTGTCGGTCGCCGCGTTGCTGACGAGCGCGCAGTCCCCGATGGCCCAGAGACTCGGCATGCCCCGCACCGACATGTCGGGCTCGGTTTCGATACGGCCGCGCTGGACCGGCAACGCAACGCTCTGTATCAGCTTTTGCACGAGCGGATTCGGCTTCGTGCCGATCGTGCAGACCACCGTTCCGCCGTCGATTGTTGTGCCGTCGAGCAGCGTGACGCCGTTGGCGTGCACCTGTGCCGCGCGCCTCTTCAGACGCACGTCGATACCGCGTCCGGACATCAGCCGTGCCGCCGCGATGCCGAGCGGCTCGGGCAGCTCGGGCAGCAACCGCTCGCCATCCTGAAGGATCGTGATGGCCAGTTCGTCGTCCTTTACGAGTTTGTAGAAGCGCTTGATGCTGTGGATATAGTCGGCCAGTTCGCCCGCGACCTCGACGCCCGAGAAGCCCCCGCCGATCACGATGAAATGCCCCAGCCGACGCCGCAGTTCGGGGCAGGTTTCGAGTTCGATACGCGCCAGCTGACGTAATACCCGGTTGCGGATGAACATCGCGTCGCCGACGAGCTTGAGCGGCAGAGAATGTTCGGCCATGCCTGGCACGATGTCGAGATTAGCCCGGGTGCCGAAAGCAAAGATCAGATGCTCGAATGGAATCTCGCGGGTTCCCGCAAGCGTCCTGCCATGCACGACCCGGCGCGTGTAGTCCACATCGGTGATCGTCGCCATGATGAATCGTGAACGGACCAACATCTGGCGGATCGGCACGATCACCTGCTCGGGGAAGACCGAAGCGCCGACCACTTCCGCCAGCATCGGGTTGAACGTGGTATAGCTTTCCTCGCTCACCAGGATCACGCGGTACGGTGGCCGCACGATTTTCTCGAGATGCCGCGCCAGCGTGGTGCCGGCGAATCCGCCCCCGATGATGACGATGTTCCTGTCGGTGCTCATGTCTGCTCCTCGTATTGGAAAGGCTCGTTCGCGCGATAACTAGCGACTGGCCAGTGTGCGCCCTACATGACGGCCGAGGAGGTGATCGAGCGAGAGCTTGCCCGGTCCGTGCATCAGTATCACGAGTAGAAAGAGGCCCCAGTACTGGTGATCGCGCAGGCCGACATCGCCGAGACCAGGATACGAAAGCACGGCGATGATATTGAAGACAAAGAGGCCGAACGCCGCGCCGCGCGTGCCCAGTCCGAGCACCAGCAGGACCGGGAAGCCCAGTTCCGCACCGGTGCCGAGATACGCGGCCAGCGTAGGCGGCAGAAACGGTACGGAATACTCGCTATGGAACAGCGCGAGCGTCGTCGACCAGCTTGCGATCTTGGTCAGGCCCGACTGGAAGAAGACGAGGCCGATCATGATGCGGATGCCCAGGTCGAGCACAGGGGTCAGAATTTCCAGCGCGCCGATAACTGCCTTGCCGGCGACGACTGCTTTCAACGGAAGGAGGCCGGACGAAGCCGACGTGATTCCGGACGGGTTGGATGGCGACTTCATTTCGGGTTCCTCGATTCGTGATCTCTGACGGCGGGCCGCTAACGAGGCCTGCCGTACCGGGTGTCGACAAGGCGCTGACGTGTGTCAGCCCTGGGCAGCCTTGGCCGCCGGGCTGAGCACGCCGCTCTTGCCACCCGGCTTGGCGTCTGCCGACATCTGCAGACGACCGCCTGCGATCTTGTCGCAAGTGCCTTTCGGCACGAGGACCCAGGCTTCCGCGTCACGATCGGTCTTCACTGTTGCGGCGCACGAACTCTTGCTTGTGCCGCAGTCGTTCTTGCCGGCCTTCGCGATGCCCGCGCATTTCTCGAAGTCGGCGGCAAATGCGTGCGTGCTTGCTCCGATTGCGCCAAACGCGAGCAGGCTCGCAATGGCGCCGTGAATAATCGGTTTGCTCTTCATGATGGGTTCTCCGGGATCGGTTGGGACTCGGACAGACCGTTTGCCTGTCTCTGGTAAGTAGTGTGCAAAACGGAACTCACGCCGTTGTCCGCGAAAAATCAAATTTCTGTCACGACGCGCGATTTAGAGGTGCGCGGCGTCATGGCAGGTTGGATCGCGGTGCCTCACGGACTAGAATGATCAGGGGGTGATGGCCGAAGTGGCAGAGGGCACAGGGCACGAAGTCGAACCCACCAAACGGCGTTGTGCCGTCACGCACGCAAAAGAGGTGAAGCTGTGTCACGTCATGTTCTGGTGGTCGAAGACGAAGACGACATCGCGCAACTGGTCAAGATGCAACTAACCCGGCTATCCTGCGAGGTGACCGTGCGCAACGATGGCAAGGCAGGGCTCGCGGAAGCGCTTGCCCAGCCGTATGACCTTCTCGTACTCGATCTCATGCTTCCAGGGGTCGACGGCCTGGAAATCTGCAGACGCCTGCGCAGTGAACAGCGTTATACGCCGATACTGATGCTCACCGCGCGATCCACGGAACTCGACCGCGTGCTTGGTCTTGAGATGGGCGCCGACGACTATCTGACGAAGCCATTCAGCGTCCTCGAGTTCGTCGCGCGGGTGAAAGCGTTGTTCCGGCTCGTCGACGTGCTTGTCAATCCGGCGGCGGATGCACCGAAGGCGATCGAAGCGAAGGACCTCAGGATCGATATCGAGAAGCGCGAGGTGACGGTTCGCTGCGAGCCCATCTGTCTCACGGCAAAGGAGTTTCAGCTTCTGCTGCATTTCGCGCAAAACCCCGGACGCGTGTATAGCCGCAGCCAGTTGCTGGATCAGGTCTGGGGCTATAGCCATAGCGGTTACGAGCACACCGTCAATTCGCACATCAACCGTCTTCGCGCAAAGATTGAGATCAACCCCAACGAACCCGAATATATTCAAACCGTGTGGGGCGTCGGCTACAAGTTCCGAAACGATTCGAAAGGCTGATCCGCTCATGTTCCGAACGCTGTACGGCAAGCTCGCGAGTGTGCTGATGACGGTGTTCATCGCGATCAGCGCAATCATGATCCTCGCCTCGCAGAAGATGCTCGAGGCGCAGCGGCTCTTCGAACTTGCCACTGACCTCATCATAGGTACGGTCGTGTTCAGCCTGATCGCTGCGTTGATCGTCTTCCGCTTTCTCACCATCCGGCTGCGCATGTTGTCGGAATCGATCGAAGCATTTCGTGCAAGTGGGTTCACGACGCCGGTGCCGCTCGCGCTGCCTGGCAATCTCGATGACGAAATCTATCGGCTAAGCGCCGCATTTCAGGAAATGTCGGAGCGCATCGCCATACAACTTAGCCAGCTCGAACAGGTTGACCGACAGCGGCGTGAATTACTCGCGAACGTTTCGCACGACTTGCGAACGCCGCTCGCGTCGATGCAGGGCTACCTCGAAACCATGCTGATCAGGGCGGACGAGTTGACGCCTGAAGAAAGGAATCGCTACCTGCAAATTGCGGTAAAGCACTGCGAGCGATTGGCCAGGCTGGTGAAGGATGTGTTCGAACTGACGAAACTCGAGGCACATGAAGTGACTCCTCAGATCGAGACCTTTCCGGTCGGGGAACTGGCGCAGGATGTCGTGCAGAAATTCGCGCTGAAGGCGCAGAAGCGCCAGCTCACGCTCGTCACGAAGTGCGAGCCGGATTGTCCGCCCGTGCGCGCCGACATCGGCATGATCGAGCAGGTATTGGAAAACCTCATTGAGAACGCGATGCGCTATACGTCAGCCGGTGGGGAGATCGGCGTCGAGGTCCGGCCGGCGGGAGCGCGCGTGGAACTGCGTGTGCGCGATACCGGCCAGGGGATCCAGGGCGACGAACTGCACAATATCTTCGATCGCTACTATCGGGTGGACCGGGCCGAGTTCGGCAGCACCGGCAACGCTGGGCTCGGGCTTGCAATCACGCGCCGTATTGTCGAACTGCATGGCGGAGACATTCAGGTCGAAAGCACGCCCGGGCTCGGCACGACGTTCATCGTCGATCTTGCGGTAGCGTGATGCGCGTGTGGTGCATCGCGCAAAACCCGGATACCTGTCCTTCCCGCAGTACCTTCGGCAGGAATCGTCTGGCCATGCCGGTCGGTTGCGACATCGTGACGGTGCGGTCGCCCGGCTTCAGATGCGTCATGAAACCTTCAGCGGGCACGCTCAGCCTGGCCAGTTCGCCGGCAAGCAGACTCGGACACAGGTGCCAGGAGACGACGGCCATGTCGCGGTCGCGTTCGCAAAATGCTGTTCCGATGATCAGGTAGCGCAAGTTGCCGATTGCGTTTATCACCTCCATAGCTCGTCGTCAGGGCCGGTATCGCCGGTGAGCGCGAGACTCGCGGCGCCGCTGTCGATCCGCTGGCCGATGGCCGGCACCGTACGGCTTGCAGGCAACGCCGTGATCGCCACGCAACCCAAGCCGCACGGTTTCACCGCAAGCGCTATGGACTTAAGGAAATGCTCGACATGTTGAGAACACACGTCTTCAACAATCTCCGTAGGGTCAGCCAGGATGCGGCAATGACGTGAGATCGGGCCACAGGAGATCGTCAGAGGCTTTAGACGCAGTTGACCGACCGTATTGGCGACAAACGGAACCAGGCACAGATGGTCCAGATGACTGTGCGTGAGAAACACAGCGTCGATGCGCGACAGCGCCTCGATCGACAGGTCGCCCACGCCAGCGCCCGCATCGATGAGCACATTGCTCTCGACGAGCATGGCGGTGGTGTGCAGGCCGGCGCCGATGCCGCCGCCGGATCCAGGCACCGTCAGCCTGATGATGATGAGTTCCCGGTATCGAAGTCGACGATTGTCGCTTCCAGGATGTGCTGCTGTATGAACGCCCCCAACGCGAAGGCATCGTCGACGAGCATGGCATTGTCGTACGCCTCGTCGACGCTCGCGCCTGCACAGAGCGACTGTAGCATCGCGAACACGGCTGGTCCGAGTGGCCGCGCTTCGACCACGAAGTTGCGACGCCGGATCAGCAGGAAATCGCCGCCGCTATCAGCGTCCACATAGTCGGAGTCGGTTGCCGAGGGCTGATTGACGTACCAGATGCGCGACACCGGAAAAGATGACGCAAGCAGACGGCAAGCGGGATTCAGCGTGAAGCGCAGCGTCGTGCAGCCGGCTTGCACGACTGCGGCAAGGCGGTCGATCGCGAGCGGCGCGTGGTCCGCGGCATGAAAGACCTCATGCATCGCCCATTCCAGCCTCGCGGTGTCGGGAAGGTAAGGGAGCGATGCCGCGGGAGCGAAGCCCGCGAGAAACGTTGCAAAGGTGGCGCCAAACCGATGCACATCGCCGGTCGTCGACGGATGTTCGCCGATGTACTGGTCGGCGGCGTAGGCAAAGAAGCGCTCGCCGACGAGCCGCTCGACAACCGGGAACACGTCACGTAACGCTTCCCTCAGGTTGTGATAGGTGTTGTTGAAATAGACATTCAGCCGTTCGCCGGCAGCGGTGCCGCCTGTCAGCACGTGATCGCTCATGCGGGACACGTCCTGATCGATGATCGCCGCGGCAAAGTCGAGTTGAAGTTCACGCAGAGACGGCATGTTCGTCTCCGAGGATGGCGCTGGCCCTGGCGGCTTCGTCGAGAAGGACAGCGAGTTCGGGAATATCGGTGTCCCATTCGATCAACGTCGGCACCGGCCCGAAGCGTTTCGCCGCGTGCCGGTACAGCGCCCACACCGGCTCAGCGACGCGCTGTCCGTGCGTGTCGATCAGCAGGTCGCCGACACGGTCGAATCCAGCCAGGTGGATTTCCTTGACCGCGTGAACCGCCATCGCATCGAGATAGCTTACGGGGTCAATCCCGTGGTTCACTGCGTTGACGTGGACATTGTTGACATCGAGGAGAATCCCGCAGCCCGTGCTTGCTGCAAGCTCGGTGATGAACTCGTGCTCGGGGATCGTCGAGTGACGGAAGCGTATGTAGCTCGAGACGTTCTCGACGAGAATCTGCCGGCCCAGGTAATCCTGCACTTCCTGAACATGCTCACGTACCACGGCGAGCGCCTCCTCCGTATAAGGCAGCGGCAGCAGGTCGTTCAGAAAGCGTCCGGCGACCGCTCCCCAACTGAGATGCTCCGAGACGAGCCCGGGTTCGAAGCGCTCGACAAGCGCCCTCAGGCGCCTCAGATGGCCCATATCGAGGCGATCCGTCGTGCCAATGGACAGGCCGACACCGTGCAGACTCAGTGGATACGCGTTGCGAATCCGATGGAGGTAGTGCAGGGGTTGGCCGCCATCGCCGAAGTAGTTTTCGCTATGCACTTCCATCCAGCCAATCGCCGGCCGCTCCGACAGGATCTGCCGATAATGCGGCGCGCGAAGTCCTATACCGACGTCGCAGGGAATCGCAGCAGGCGCTTCAAATGGACTATTTAGCGATTGCATCAGAAATTCTCGTCGCTGGGTTGGCTCGCCTGTGTACTTTCGCCTATAAAGATCACAAAAGGATCACGACGCTGTTGCGTTTATGTCGCGATCGGCCGTGTACCTATGCCGGCGCTCACGGCACACTGGATCCGCGCTATCTTCGAAGGATTGACATGACGCCCGAGGCACGCCTTTCCACCCGGGCTGCATCCGGCAACGCTCAAGCCGGACTAGTCGCCGCCATCGTCTTTCGACGTGCGGTTTTCTGTCCAGGGACAATGCATATGGGCCTCAGACGAAAGCTGCTGCTTCCAATCGCTGTTTGCGGATTGCTCATGCTCGTTTATCTCGCGGTGGGCTGGGTGCCTGGCGCGGAGCCGATTTCGACAAGAGTGGGCATCCTGATCGTCGTCGCCGCTGGATTGGTGCTGCTCCTGGCGGTCACCAGCGCGGCCATCGACGCGTATGTGCGGCGCCCGCTGGCCGCGATCATGCATGCGTACCCCTGCGAAAGCGCCCCAAACCCGCGCACTGGCCCGCTTTCCCGCGCATCCAATGAGATTGAACAGGCCCGGACGACGATCGATTTGCTCCATGGCAAGGTGGAGAATCTGGAGCAGGCGCTGGAACTCGCGACGGAGCAGCGCAGCCAGATCGACGTCGCACTCAGGTCCAGCGAAGAGCGCTACGTGCTCGCGATGCGCACAGCCGACGACGGCCTTTGGGAGTGGAATCTTCAGACTAACGACTTCGTCTTGTCGCCGCGCTGGAAAAGCATGCTTGGCTACGATGACGAGGAACTGCCGAATACACGACTGTCCTGGCTGCAGTGCGTCCATCCGGCAGACGCTCCAGCAGCCGATGCGGCACTCAAGTCCCATCTGGACGGCACGACGCCGCGCTATGAGCAACAGTTGCGGCTCCTGCATAAAGACGGCCGTTACCGCTGGGTGAGTTCGACTGGCAGCGTGATCCGCCACGCGAACGGCCGGCCGTCGCGCCTCATCGCGCTCGATACGGACGTGACGCGCCTGAGGCGAATCGAGAATATTCTTCAGCATATCGTCGAAGGAACCTCGGGGACATGCGGCGAGGATTTTTTCCGTACGCTGGTGCGCCACTTCGCGGGCGCGCTCGATGTGTCATGCGCGTTCGTTACCGAGTGCAATGGCTGGCCGCCGAAGAGTGTCCATACGCTCGCATTCTGGTTTCAGGACAGCTTTCGCGAGAACTTTGAGTTCGAACTGGCGGGCACGCCTTGCGAAGCGGTCTTCAACCTGAAGCGGCCCGCGTTTCATGCGACAGGGGTCGGCAAACTGTTTCCGCGCGACGAACAGTTCGACAGCTACTACGGACTTCCGATTTTCAACAGCGAGCGGCAGGTGGTCGGACACATGGCCTTCTTCGACGAGAAGGAAATGAAGGAAGAGGACGTGCTGATGGATTCCGTCTATTCGATCTTCACCGCGCGCGCGGCCGTGGAAATCGAACGCAAGATGGTGCTGGACCGCCTGACACGGAATTACGCCACGGCTGCCGGCACGCCAGCGATCAACCAATGAGAGCGTCGACGCCTTATCGCTCTCCTGCATTCGTGATGAACACGTGATTCTTCGTTGACAGGCACGTGAGATTCGCCAACCAGAATATCCGTCAGAAGTGCAGGTTCAGTGAACCTTCCAGCCGGTGGCGAACAGACCATTGATACATCGTTCGCCATTGCAAAGCCGGGGCATCCCTGCGCTTCAAATCGGGGCTGCGGCGTCGTTTGCCGGCCGCGTCATTTGATACGGAGTTCGGGCGTGGTCCACGCATATTTTCCAACGTGCTGATTGGCGCATGCCTCCACAGCTGATAGGAGTTTCCATGTTTACGACACGCAAATTGATGACGTGTGCGCTGGTGCCGCTTGTCCTCGCGTTCGGCGCGACTGCGGACGCGCAGGGTATCGGCCGCAGCGAGATGTCCGTTGGCCCGTCCAGTACAGCGGTCGTCATCTCGATGGACAGGTTGACGCCCGGGCAGCGCGATCAGGTCGTGCAGATCAAGTCAAGGATGATGCAGGCGCAGATGGAGCATGACCACGCCGTCATGCAGATGGATGTGAAGTATCAGGAATCGATGATGGAGATGCAAATGCAACTGTTAGCCCTCTATCGGGGGCGTTGACGCGGTCGGACGGAAGCGCGCCCGGAGTACGAAGGTTTCGGTTGGCGGCCAGGTCATTTGATCCGAGCTCACGACATCGAGTCCGCGCGCTTGCTAAGACAAAGATGATGCGAATGGAGATGGAGCATGACAAGCCGTCGCGCAAATGGATATGAAGTATTGAGCTGAGGGCGTGTTTTTTGTAAGCACCTCAGCAAGGCCGTTCGTACTTTTTTTTGCCCTTGACTCCGGCCGGCTAATGGGTGTCTCCTTTGCATTCGACATCGAACTGTTGTCCTCTGCTGATTTTTACCGCGATACCCGGAGCGGGTGACGCCGCCCGATCTGAGCAACTGCTGATGCCGGTGCGGCCATCCGTCGCATGGTCGAAAAGATTCATGCGATGACCGCTCTCAAGACGGTGTGGCAGGAGACCATGGAGCTGGTAGGTAAGTTGAACCGCACGCTGCGCGGCTGAGCGAACTACTCCAAGGTAGGAACGGCCAGACCCGCGTATCGGGCGCTCGACAACTACACTGCTGCGCGGTTGCGTCCGTGGTTACGCAACAAGTACAAAGCCTGCCGCTGCGCCAGAAAGTTGATCAGCTCGTCGCACCGGAAGCGTCGGTTGACCGGGATCGATTGATCGATTTCGCAAACCTGGTCGTTCCATATAGCGGCTGACCTTCGCACGCCTACACTGTCCTTTCACTCGGGCTTGGCAGGGTGGTCGCCGCTCACGTTCGTTAGACAGACTTGCCATCCGACGGCGCGATCAGCGCAAGAGCTGGCGCAACCACTCCTTCCAGTAGAGCTCTTTCGGGGCGAACCCGAGCCAGGACGCGAACGCCCATTAGCACGCCGAGGAGATGCCGAGCGAGGATTTCCGCGGACTGCGACAGGGTGACGGTTCCGTCGGCCTGACCTGCGTTGATGCAATGGAGGAAAAACGTTTCAATGCGAGCGAGCGCGTTGGCGATGCTCCTCTGGAATTCGCGATCATGTGGCGCGATTTCCAGGGCCGAGTTCACGAGCATGCAACCTTTGTGCTCGTTGTCATTCAACGAGCGGCTCAGGATTTCATCGAAAAAGGAGCCAATTGCTTGACGGGGGGGGAGCGCTTCGCAGCGCCGAATGCGCTCCATAATGCCGCGCTCCACATAGTGATCAAGGGCTGCCCGGAAAAGTCCACGCTTATCGCCGTAGGCATTGTAGAGGCTAGCCGCGGTAACTCCCGTCCCCTGGATCAGATCTTTCACTGACGTCGCCTCATAACCGCGGCTCCAAAAGCACCGGACAGTCGCGTCCAAGACCGCCATCTCGTCGAATTCTCTCGGTCTCGCCATTCCGTCACCCGATCCCATCAGTGCTCAGCGAGCTTGCAATCCTCGCTGCAACGATTCATTATAGAATGAGCATTCTAAAATTCGCAATCTGGACGCGACCTCGGCCACAAGCCCAGCTAGCGCACCACGCATCCAAACCGTTTCGCAAACCTTAGATTGCCGCCATGATCCGCTTCTATTTCCATCCCACTCCGAACCCGGCGAAGATCGCTCTCTTTCTTGAAGAGGCGGGCCTCCCTTACGAACTGATCCCCGTCGACACCAGCAAGGGCGAGCAGCACGCGCCAACCTTCCGTGCCATCAACCCCAATGGCAAGGTGCCGGCCATCGTCGACACAGAGGGACCGGCCGGCAAGGAAACGCGCGTCTTCGATTCCACGGCGATCCTGCTCTATCTGGCTGAAAAGACCGGCAAGTTCCTCGGCTCTCCGGAAGACCGGCCGGAGCTGCTTTCCTGGCTCCTCTTCCTCGCGTCCGGTCTCGGCCCGTTCTCAGGCCAGGCCGTGCACTTCCAGTTCGCCGCGCCGGCAGGCCTCGACTATGCGGTGAACCGCTACCGGCGCGAAGCCGAGCGTCATTACCAGGTGTTGAACGATCACCTTGAAGGGCGGACGTACATGGTCGGAGAAACGTACACCATCGCAGACATTGCGGCCTGGGGATGGCTCGATCGCGCCTCGCGCGTGCGCAAAAACGCGGACAACCCCCTCGGGCCGTTCCCCAACCTCAAGCGCTTCTTCGAGACTGTCGATGTGCGACCGGCCGTCGCGCGCGCGCGCGCCGTCGGCAAAGACCACCCGTTCAAGAAGATAAACGACGAAGAGACGCAGCGCGCACTCTTTCCGTCGAACTACCCCCCGGCAGCCTGAACCGGCCACGAACCGATTGCGGAGAACACATGGCGGACTCCATCGACTACACGCCCCCGGAGGTCTGGACCTGGACCAGGCCCAATGGCGGCGCCTTTGCAAGCACAAATTGCCCCATCGCCGGGCCGACGCATGATAAGGAGCTACCTGTGGGCCGGCACCCACTGCAGCTCTACTCGCTTGGCACGCCCAACGGCGTCAAGGTCACGATCATGCTGGAAGAACTGCTGGCCCTGGGCCACGCCGGCGCCGAGTACGACGCCTGACTGATCAAGATTGGCGATGGCGACCAGTTCGGCAGTGGCTTCGTGGCGGTCAACCCCAACTCAAAGATTCCGGCGTTACTCGACCGTAGCGGCCCGAAGTCGATCCGCGTGTTCGAGTCGGGCTCGATCCTGCTTTATCTCGCGGAAAAGTTCGGCGCCTTCCTCCCGAACGACTTCGCAGTGCGCACGGAGACACTGAACTGGCTCTTCTGGCAGGTGGGTAGTGCCCCCTATCTGGGCGGCGGCTTCGGCCACTTCTATGCTTACGCGCCGACCAAGATCGAATACGCGATCGATCGCTTCGCCGGCAACCGTCACAACTGGGCGCGCCTCATCGTCATGGTGGATCGCGAGAAGCTGCCAGACATCGGGTCATTTGCCGATGTCCGCGAGATCGCGCGCGCTCAGGTGCGCGCCTGGCAGAGAGAGCGGTTTGATGAGGCTTACCTGGTCGGTGGCGAGCACGCGAGCCTTGCTGATTTGGCGCATCGCGTGGGCGATGCACTGGGCGAGCGCACACCGCGCCGCGCAACGCCGGCCTGGGTGCTGATGACATTCGCGCGCTTGGCCGACGCATGGTCGCGGGTGACCGGAAGGAGTCCGATGTAACTCCCGAGAGTGCGACGCTTGTTTGCTGCTCACTCCGCGCGGATTCGCCCGCGACCCAATGGCTGGGTTACTTCTCAATCCACCGCATGCCCGAGGGACGTAGGTCGACCGAGTGCCCCGCTAGGATAGGACGCCATATAGTTGCCGCTAGCGGGGTGTCGAGGCTTTCAAACGGCGGGTTGCGGCAAAAAGCGGTGAACGCGTACAACCGGCCATGAGCGGTCAGTCGAAAGCGACGCCCGAAACCGGACGGTCGGCCGGATATTTGATGGAAGCAGCCCGTCATGTCTCCACAAAGCTTCCGTTGTAATCGAACGTGGGCGCCTTTTTTGCCCACGCAGTCGCTATGCGGGCAGAGCCCAGTACAGTACGTCGGGCATACGCTATGCATCGAACCAGGGGCAGTGGCTCGCCTCGTCGCATCCGTTACGAATCGCCAGACCACGAAGTCACAGGCTGCTCAGGAGCCTAAGCTGGTGCTCGGTCTCGCTGCCGTGAACCAGCGTGTAGGAACACGCGCGCTCACGTTCAGTCAGTGAGAATCCTTCTGTCTGCGAGAAGGTATCCCAAAGCATATCTTCAATGGACATCGGTTTGCCGCGCGCTTTCGCAAAGGTGTCCAGCAGGCGGCTCGCTTCGCGCCGAAGCAGTAGCCGATCTTTGTTCAGGACATAGGATTGGCTTCTACCACGCAAAACCAGGAAATGCGGAATTGCATGCATGTCAATCGTCATGACCAACTCCATTTCTCTCGTGCATTCGCAATATCAGCGGTGTGTGTCGGAGGTACGCTGGGCGCCGCTGTGTCGCTCTGTCTGACCGTAACTACCGGATCGATGTCTCGCACCGTGCACGCTTCCTTGCAAACCATCTGACCGTTGCCATTTTGCCCGACTACCGGTTCACGTTCTACAAGCGGGATGTACGAACCGCCCAGGATCGCAGCACTTCAGCACGCTGTGAGAGTCATCGAAATGTCCGCGTACCGTGCACAGTTCAAGCTAAGCGCCTCGCCGGGCCGCCAGATACTTTTACTGTAGACATAGAGCGGAATTGAAAACGAGGCGGATGCGCCCAACTTCACCGATCGACGTGCAGTTCAATTTCCAGGCGATCAGGGAAGTGCCGCTCGGCTCGGAGAATACGACATGCCGACTCATCACCAAGAACAGCCGTTCATCGTATACGAAAAAGAAACCACTGGCGCACGCGTCAGCAGCGCGTTTGCGCGAGCGCACCCTACGCGTGTCGCGGCGAGAAGAAGGGGTTCCATCGACCCCTGTGCTCAATTGCCAAGCAGCCGTGTCGTTCGCCAACGGCAACGACATTTACGGCTGGGGCCGTGGACTACTCCGGGACGGCAATGTCGCCATCGACAAGTTGCCTGCCATATGTTTCCGCATATTGGATGGCACTTTCCGGGTCCGCGCAGACCGGCATGTCGGCACAGCCAGCGAACGGATAAATGATCCGCCTGTCGGAAAGACGGGTTACTTTCAACGTCGGAACGGATCCGCTAAATGCCCGGCGGGATGATGCAGCAACGTTATAGTCTTCGTGGTCGGGAACGTCGCGTTTCATGGGAACTCGCCCTCCGACATGAATTGGACTTGCTGCGGGGTCCGATACGGACCGCTTAGAGATCGCCGATTGACTTCCCGTCGATCTGTCCGTCGATGAGACTCTCTGCGTAGTTGGTCGATGCTCGCCGGGCCTCGCCAGCAGCACGAAACGGCGTGAGCTGAGGAATTCGGAAGACACGGCTCGCGGTCAGTGTATCGTTGGTCCCCCTGCGGCAAATCCTGACGGCGGCGTCGAACCCTGAGCCGTAGTCGTACGAACCGACAGCGCCGCGCGGTGTGCGGGGATAAACGAGGGGATAGATTTCCAGCCCCCTATAGGTTCTCGTGATGTCTTCCATGATGTGCTGTCCAGAAGTGTGAGCCATCGCTGGGAGCGATCGAGCCCTACCAGCGCGCGGACTCGTGGTCCACGCCTCGCGCGAGCGATATCGCGATGAATTTGATGTGCCAAACGTTTCGCAATGGATGAACCATCGCGGCGGCACAACGTAATCGGCGTCCGGAGACGAGGGGATCGCTTCTTCTGGCAACAGACGGATGTTGACCAGACAGTCGGAAGGGAGAGTTGCGCAAACGCCCGGCCTTTCAACACTGCGCCTGATCGGCAGAAAGCTCTAGAGGGGAAGTTGAGGCGACCAACCCAGTGTACCACCAAGGCGCGCGTATCCGTTCCTTTTATCGCGCGTCATCCCCCGATACGGAGGATCTTCACGAATTGCGTCCCCATCGGTCGACAAACGTGTTTTGCTCCTCACTGCGATACTCAGGCGAAACGGTCAATACAGTTTCCGTGGGGCAGACCCCTGCAAATCTGCTTGCGCAGTCGCGCGACAGCGGCAGCCTTCTTTCGCTTGCGTTCGGCTGTGTGCGCTTCTCGTAGGCCGTACGCGCACGCCAGTCTTTGACCAAACCTGTGCTTTCGATGGCGCGACGAAAGCGCCGCAGGGCAACTTCAACCGCTTCGTTCATCTTTGGAATGACAGTGGTCAAGGCGTTCCTTGGTTCTGACTCGATCAATCAGGTTGGGCATGCGCAATGGCGAGCACCCCTTCCCCTCGCCGCTGACGCGTGAGTCGCTTCATAAATTGGCGACGGATGCGTCGTCTATCTTTTCCGTCGATGATCTCCTTGCCCCGCTGCCAGGCCGCCCTCCGGGCTGCGCCAAAATCGGGGAGGGGGCGCGCAGTTGCAGGCGGCATACGCGGCTCCGCTGTGGTTCGGCGCCAGCACCGGACCGGCAGACACGTACCGCTACGTCGAAGCCTTCCGCCTAGCGGGGATGCCTATCGACGCGGTGGAACGCGCGCGCGAAGACCACGGGGTAAGTTTCAAACCCCTTGTAAATCCAAGGCTGCGACGGGCGTTGTCCGCTATACACGCTATGTCGTGGCCGGGGGCGATGAGCACTCGCCGTCACCGGGAGGCTGGCAAAGTCGACCTTCCTCGTGGTTCGCTCGCCGATTGAGTCACTATCGCGATGGATGGATCGTCCGACCATGCGCGGCCGCTGCCGAGTCGCCTCGACTCTTTCTAGCGGGCGTACATTCGCGCATTTGCGTCCACGGGGACGTCCGAAAGTGAGTCGAGCGCTGGGACGGTGTACGGCGCCTGCAGCGAAGGTGGCTGATGCGAAAAGGTTGCTCATTCGGGGGGGCGTGATATTCCACTTGCTTGATCCTATTGCAAGATTCTCTCAATGATCCCTTGGGGGCGGCAATCGCACTTCGCGAGTGTCAGCTTTCTCGAGAGTTGAATGGCGGCTCAGGTTGAGAGCGGTCGTTGCCATGCCGGCGATTCGAATGACGGCAAGGGGGTCGTTAGCAGACTTAAAGACCTACCTTGGCTGAGACCCGCGGGCATTCTCGCGGAATGTGGTTTCTGGCCGATGCAATCAGGCTGTTATCACATAAAGCGGGGCCCGTTCTCACGTAATGTGCTCCCACGCGTCCCGACATTCTCAGCTAATGTGGTTCTACAAACCCCGATGTAATCGGTTCCTGCGTCGGAAGTTATCGAGCCGCTACACCTGGCCGTGGCAAGTCCGGGGGATGTTGCTCCCTGAATGGCTCCCGCCCGCTCCGCCTTCGCGCGCCACAACAGGAGGAATCCGTGAGCCGCCTTGTCGTCGTTTCCAATCGCATCGCCGATCCCCGCAAACCCGCTGCCGGTGGACTCGCGGTGGCCGTGCGGGAAAGCCTACAGCAGACCGGGGGGCTCTGGTTTGGCTGGAGCGGCAGGGTTCAGGACGAAGCGGTCACCGACCGTGCCGACCAAGGCCAGCTTCACTTCCAGTCTGCCGGCGAGGTGACGCTGGCGACGTTGGATCTGAACCAGGAAGATCACGACGCGTACTACCTCGGCTACGCCAACGGCGTGCTGTGGCCTGTGTTCCACTATCGCCTGGACCTGGCCAAGTTTGATACCCGCTTCGCCGCGGGCTACCGGCGGGTGAACCGGTTGTTCGCGCAGAAGCTGCTGCCATTGCTCAAGCCTGAAGATCTGGTCTGGGTGCACGATTACCATCTGATTCCCCTCGCCGCCGAACTGCGCGCACTGGGATGTGGTAACCGCATCGGCTTCTTCCTGCATATTCCGATGCCCCCGCGCCTGATCATGGCGGCGATCCCGGAGCAGGAATGGCTGATGCGTTCGCTGTTCGCCTACGATCTGGTCGGCTTCCAGAGCGAGACGGACGTGACGCACTTCTCCCACTACATTGAAGCGGAAGCACAGGCTGAACAGTTGAGTCCAGAACGCTTCCGCGCGTTCAACCGGACACTTCGGGTGGGCGCTTACCCGATCGGCATCGACGTCGACGACTTCATTCGCCTCACGCAAGCGAAGGAAGGGCGTGAGACGTTTTTGCGGATGCGCGAAGAATACGCGCGGCGCCGCCTGCTGCTCGGCGTCGACCGCCTCGACTATTCGAAGGGACTGCCACAACGTGTCCAGGCGTTCCGGGCATTGCTCGAGCGCTATCCGGAAAACCGCAACAGCGCTACCCTGATCCAGATTGCTTCGCCGAGCCGCGAGGACGTCAGTGCCTACGACGATCTGCGCCGCCAGATGGACAGCCTGTGCGGTGCGATCAATGGCGACTACGGCGAACTGGACTGGATGCCGGTGCGCTACATCCATCGCAATGTCGCCCGCAGGCGCTTGCCCGGGTTATACCGCGCGAGTCGGGTGGCACTGGTCACCCCTTTGCGCGACGGGATGAACCTGGTCGCGAAGGAATTCATCGCCGCCCAGGACCCGGCCGACCCGGGGATGCTGGTGTTGTCGCGCTTCGCGGGCGCCGCAGAGCAACTGAAGGAGGCGTTGCTCGTCAATCCGTACGACACACAGGGCACGGCGGAGGCGATCCAGCGTGCGCTCTCGATGCCCCTCGAAGAACGGATCCAGCGGCACGAGGCGCTGCTGAGCCGGATCCGCAAGCTCGACGTTCACTGGTGGTGTTCATCGTTTCTGCAGGCGTTGAAGCATGTGGAACAGGACGTGACTGGCTGACGCCCGGAAAAAGGCGGCAGTGCACGGTCTCCGTTGCGGGCGTGACCGCTCCCATAATGCCTGCGGCGAAAACAAAGGCTTGCAGTGACCGCCAGTGCGTGGGCCTGCTTTGCTTCAGCCACTTTGCGGCGACCGTCGTCCGATGTTCCCCGCGGTGGCTTGCGCAGCGCCCGCAAAGATCGCGATCAACAGCTTCGGTGTGCACAGACTGGGCGCGACGCCGGCGAGCAATGCGCTCGAGCGCGTGGCCGATTGCGCGAAGCTCCAGGAATGGCTGGGGCATGCAAACATCGCGACCACCCGCATCTATGACCATCGGCGTCACCGGATGGCGAAGCTCAAGCTGAGGTCAATGACGATAAAGCCCATCCCTGCCGGATACCGCAGGAACGTTTTGACTTCCTCGGCTACACCTTCGGGTGTTGCTACTGTCATAAAACCGACAGGGCGTATCTCGGTAAGCGTCCTTCGAAGAAAGGCATACGGCGCATGGTTGACAGCATCAGCCGGGAAACTGATCGACGCATGCTGCTATTGAGCGCCGACCAAATCGTGGAACGACTGAATCGCAAGCTGGTTGGACGGGCCGCTGGAAGACTCGCCGACGTTCAACGTTGCCTATTGAGTGCCGCCGCGTACCTTCCACGGCCTCAAGCAACGTTAGCCCGGAATCGCCGGATCAGCAGGAGGAAATCAATATGGGCATTCGGGTAGAGTGTTACGCCGGCTATCGGGGCGAGGAGACACCACGTGTGTTCTTTCTTGGAAAACGCCGGATCCGGGTCGTGGAGGTACTCGACTGCTGGCTTGCGCCGGACCACCGCTATTTCAAGGTCCGAGGCGATGATGCTGCCGTCTATATTCTGCGCCACGACGAGGTCGCCGGGGAGTGGGAGATGACGATGTTTGAGTGCGGCTAACGGCGATTTCTGAGATGGTCGTTCGTTCAAGTAAATTGTGACCGCCGCATGGGAGACGGGTAACCGGCTCTGCTGTCGCGACCACCGTCTCGGATCAGCCATGAAGGGTCATTCGCTCCCATCGTTGTTCGGACAATCAGAGGTCAGCTCCGCCCCTTAAACGGCCGTTCCAGCCCGCGACGATGAACGTTGCATCATGGCGACCATCGGGCAGGACCACCTCTGTATCGTCACGCCTGAAACCGACGACCGGCACGACGGGCGAACCGGTCCTCGACTCTAACACTTCAGTCTAACGGCGCGAACCCCGGGCGGCGAATGTGCCGAAGCCATCCGCAAACCGCGAACGTCACCAACGCAGGCAATGCGGCGCGATGGCCGCACCGATGGTGGTGGTAATGGCGATCGCGAGCACGTACCAAACGCCCCAGAACGGCACGGCCATTTCCGAGCAATACAGCGAGTAAACGAGCAGCCCCTGTGCGCCGGCCAGCAGGCCCGCGCCCGCGCCGGCCACCGCGAGGCGGGTAGGCGCGAGCTGCTTCATGGCGTGCATCATGGCGGTGAGCGACGGAAAAGACAGCACCACGACGCTCGCCGTCGTGGTGCGCCATGTCGTGCCGAGCATCAGCTGAAGCCGGTAGCCCGGCGGCGTTGCCATCAGAATACTTCCGGCGGCGAGCAGCATCGTGACGATGGGCAGCGCGACCGCGAACCAGGCAAACTTGAGCGGCGCGCCGGGGCGTCCGAGCCGCTCCGCGAGCTTCATGGCCGCAGCGATAATCGCGAGCGGGAAGATAAGGCGCACCCAGAACATCGTCGTGAGGATCAGCTCCGGCATGTCGCTTCGGACACCGTACAGCGCGACCAGCAGGACCGTGCTGCCGGCAAGGCCGAAGATCAGCGCGCAATTGAGCAGCTTGGGGACGGCGTTGCGCTTGACCGGCGAGATGTCGCTGGCTAGCCGGGTGACCAGATCTCGCGTTTTCATGACCTGTTCGCACGGTCTCCAAGCAGATAGTCGATCGAAATCAGGCCCGGTCCCCAAGCGGCGATGCCAAGCGCCATGGCCGCCCAGGTGATATGAATCGGCCAGCCGTCCGGCACGGTCAATTCGATGATGCAAGTCATCAGAAGCAGACCCGCGGCGGCGAGCCGCGTGCCGAGGCCGAGCACGAGCAGCACCGGAAACGTGACCTCTCCGCAAGCGGAAAGGAAGGCGAAGACGGCCGGGGCCGGAAAGGGATACGGGCCGCCCGGCAGATGCAGCCGGAATTCATCGGTAAAGAGGTCGATGGCCGTATCGTTGAGTTGCAGGAAACCGTGCCATTTGAGGATGCCCGATTTCCAGAACGGCACGGCCAGCGCAATGCGCAGCACAAGTTGCACGAACCACGGTTGCGCGAGCCGTTCGACGAGGCGTTGCGCGCGCACGATTGCATTCGCGACGATGCGCGGGAAGGACAGTCGTGTGTCTTGTCGAGTCGACATCTTGATTACTCCCCCTGTTGGATGCCGGTAAACACGCCAGCTGAAATCATCGCTGCCAGATTGGCCGGCAGGTCGAAGGAATCGGTCTCTTCGAACGCCGCTTCGGCCGCGGCGCCGAGCGGCTCGCCCTCGATGAGCGCGATGAGGAAGGCGGCGCCACCGGCGGGCAGGCGCGAAACAATCACGTCCTCGTCCGGCCGAGTGACGAGCGCATCTTCCGCATCGCTCGAAAACTGCGGGGAAACAGGGCCGTCCGCGCGGTTCATCGCGAAGATCGCGACGGCCGGATAGCGCGACCGCACGATTCGCGCGGCAGGGTGCGGGACGAATCGCACGTGCGCCAACGATGACGGATCGACGCTCACCAAAGCCTCAGCCTTGAGCGGGGCGGCGTCCGCCGCGTGATACGCGTCCAGCCAGGCGCGTTCGATGTGCGCCGTATCCGCCAGCCAGGGCATGTCGCGCGCGTATTCGTACGACTCGATGAACGAGGGGAAATCCCGCCCATACTCGAATAACAGCTGCGAAACCGGCGGCGTGGCGCGGACGTGAAAGCGCGCCATCGCGCGGAAGAACTCGACGCCCGTGATGCGCTGGACGGCGGGATAGGTGGCGGCCAGCGCGTCGATGAGGCTGACCGTGACGTTGTTGCGATAAACGTTGTACCGCTTGACCACGCCTTTTCCGCGCGCAGCCACGACGTCTTCGGGCGCCGTCGTCTCCGGATTCGTCAAACCCGGCGCGAACGCCGCCGCATATTCGAGAGGACGATACTCAGGCTTCATGGCCGGCGTTCTCCAGTTTCGTGCTCCGAGACGATCCGTCGAGCCGCCAGCGCCTGAGCCCGCAGTTCCGGCCACGCAGGAAGATGGCTGTCCCACTCGATCAGCGTCGGTATCGACCCGGTGCGTGCCACGACATGCCGGTAAAGATCCCAGACCGGATCAGCGATGGCCCGGTCATGACTGTCGATGAGCAGCAGTGTGTTCTCGTCGTCATGCTGCTCGCTGTGGCCGGCCAGATGTATTTCGCCCACGTATTCGAGCGGAAATTCCGCGAGGTAGGCGCACGCGGAGTAGCCATGATTGACCGCCGAGACGAAAACGTTGTTGACGTCCAGCAGCAGACCGCAACCCGTGCGTTGCGCGACTATGCGGATGAAATCCGGCTCGCTCAAGGTTGACGACGCGAAGGCGACATAGGTGGACGGGTTTTCGAGCAGCATCGGACGCCCGATGGCTTCCTGAACCTGGTCGATGTGCTCACACACCTTGTCGAGCGTGGCTTTCGTGTACGGCAGGGGCAGGAGGTCGTTGAAGAACGTGCCGCCGTGCGAGGACCACGCGAGATGTTCGGAAACGAGCGTGGGTTCGTAGCGCTCCACCAGTTCGCGAAAGCGCGCAAGGTGACGGACGTCGAGCGTATCCGGCCCGCCGATCGACATGCATACGCCGTGAAGCGAAATCGGGTAGCGCTCGCGGATTGCGGCAAGCGCCCGATGCGGCGGTCCGCCCGCGCCCATGTAGTTCTCGGCGTGAACCTCGAAGAATCCATCCGGCAGGCCGTCTTCGAGAATTGCGGCGAGGTGTGCGTGCTTGAAGCTGGTGCCGGCAAGCCCGGTAGCGCCGGGCGCCGAACGACGGGGACGGCCAAGCGAATTCGCCGCCGCTGATCTCTTGGAATCGCTCATGGTCGTCCCGTCCCTCTTGTCGTTTGCGCGATCAGGTCGGCGTGAGCGAGCCGTGGCCGCCGCCCGGCACCTGAATGCTTTTGCACGTGCCACCCTGAACGAACTTCCACGAGTTGCCCTGGAAATCGACCGCCGACGTACCCTGGCAGGTCGTGCCCGGGCCGGCCGCGCAATCGTTTTGCCCCTTCAGCGCGACGCCATAGCACTTTTCCTTGTGAGCCGCGAGAGCGGCACTTTCTTCCGCCTTGGTGAGCGGCGCGGCATGCGCCGCCGATGCGAGAAGGCTTGCAACTGCGCCGGCGAGCAGGGCAGCACTGACATTGATCTTTGCGGACATGAAATCTCTCCAAGAGTAAGAATGGAAGGTATCCGTGGTGGATACGCCAGTTAATTCGCCGGATATTGACGCCGGGTTACAGCGAACGAAATTTTTTGCTTCGCGAGGCTGCAGTGCAGGGGTCGGGGTGAAGGAGAGTTGCTGGCTTCAGACAGCAACTACTTAAGCCACCCCGCGCAGCCGGGCCGCGAGTGCCTTGAGTCCGCGATGCACGCCGACCTTGACGGCCGATTCCGAGAGCCCTGTCAGCTGCGCGGTCTCGGCGACCGACAGACCCTCGAGCTTCACATGCAGAATCGGCAAGCGCTGCTTGTCGGGCAGCTGATCGAGCAGCTTGCCGATGTCGCGGCGTGCCGCCAATGGTTCGTCGTCCGACGCGCAGAAGATGTCGAGGTGATCGTCGATGGAATCGTGCAGCGATTCGCAGCGCGCCCGTGCCCTGAAGAAATCCATCAGCTTGTAGCGCGCGATCGCGTGAATCCACGCCGTCAGCGGCTCCTCGGGCCGGTAGGTGTGGCGTCCATTGTGGACGGCAAGCAGGATCTCCTGGACGAGATCCTCGACGTCGTCGGTGAGCTGAGGAATGCGTTTGCGCAGGTAGCCGCGCAAGTGGCGCGTCAGCTCGCTCAGGAAAGTGTGATAGGCCACGGCGTCGCCGCTCATGCTGCTGATGAGCAGGGCTCTCAGTCGCGTCTCTGTCGAATGCACGGTCGGTCGGCCTTCTACCATCGCAAGTATCGCGGCCCGAGAAGCGCGCCCGCCACGGCGGGAAGCGCCATGCCGATGACGTACCAGACGGCCCAGAACGGCACCCCTCAGTGAGACTGCCAACTTCCCTTCGTGCGACGAACCGTTACTATTAGGACTACTATAGACACTTCGATCCAGCCAAGGCGCGCTAGCAGAAATGACGAACCGGTTAGCGCTTCTGTGAACGCGGCTTGGATTAGGGGAAATTGCGAGTTGCATCACTTTCCGCGAGCAGCGATCGGCAAAAGGTGCGGGGCTTGCTTGTCTTTTGCGCTCAACGCCGGCATACTAGCTAACATTGATTAGCTAACTTCGGGGGTGCAATGCTCACGGTCAACATGCATGACGCGAAATCGAAATTGTCGAGCCTGGTCGAGCGGCTCGAGCTAGGCGAGGAAAGCGAAGTCGTCATCGCGCGCAACGGCACCCCTGTCGCGCGGCTGGTACCGTTTACCGCACCGCGGCGCATCGGCGCTGCTCGGCACCTGCTCGCCGGACTGGACATACCGGCCACCGTTGAAGCGTTCAACGCGGGCGACGAGGCGATCGCCGCGGACTTCGACGCGAGCGCACAGCAAGGGCTGGCGCCGTGAGGGTGCTGCTCGATACGCATATCGCGCTGTGGGCAGCCGAAGGCGCTTCGCAGCTGTCGTCGGAGGCAATTCGCCTGATCGAGGATCCGGCCAATACGCTTCTGGTGAGCGCCGCAGCCATTTGGGAGATCGCGATCAAACATGCAAAGGGCAACCTGCGTGTGCATCCGCACGATGCTCGCTCGGCGTTTCGGTTGGCTGGCTTCGCCGAGCTGCCGATTGCTGGTGAGCACGCGGAGGCGGTCGCCGCGCTGCCGCTGCACGATGACCACGCGGATCCATTCGATCGCGTCATGATCGCGCAGGCGCTGCATGAAGGTATCGCGCTGTTGAGCGCCGATCCGAAGGTCTGGCGCTATCATCCGACCCTGATGATTCGAGCCTGACGCCGGGGCGAACCGCGTGGAGGGGCCGGCCATCCACCGGCCACGATTTCCGCATTACTGGGATGCCGGACCGGCGTTCTGCGAAAAACACCCAAGGGTCGAACAATTCTGAGACGGTCGCCAAGAATAGCCGGTAATCGTTCCCCTTGATGTTGAATACGACGCGATTCTTACCGACAAAGCTCGCCGTCGGATACCGAGCTTTAAAGCACTGCTCTCATGGAATGAAGAAGCCACCGAGGATAGAAAATCAATGCCGTGGCAGCAATGGCGGTGGGCGGGTTGCTCACACGAGAGCAACGCAACGGCCGCAATCGGCCAACTGCAGCCGTTCGCCTTCGTGCTTAGACGGCCATTCAAATGGCCGCTCCGCTCAAACAACGGACCTTCGCGCTGGGACCGGGGCGAAGGGCTTATCGGCCAAAGTTGCCGTGCATATGAGCCCGTATCCCCGCGCCAACGATGTTCGCTACCACGTAGCGCCGTCGCCCACAGGCATTTTGGCGCAGCGCCCATATAGGGAACAGGCGGGGCTGCTCCGATCTCTGCGATTGGCCATTGTTACTTTCCGAGAACGGCGAGTGCTTCGCGCAGCGGGGTCAGCGAGACGCGAACGACTCCATCGAGCGGCGAGTTCAGTTCGAGGATCAGATATATCGCCCCGGATGTCGACAAGGCAGACACGAGCAACGCAGCGATCGTCGTGCCGTTGTGGGGGGCGTACAAACCAAACGTCCCGAAAATGGCGACTAGCCATAACACCAGGGCTACCAGAAGCGGCATGGGAATGGGAACTTTTTCCTTCAGTATCGCCAGCCAGCGCGTAGCGAACAGTTCATCAACAAGCAGGAGTGCGCGCGTCTTGAGCTCACGTTGCGTAGCGTCCCGTGGCGAAAGCCCCTCTACGAGCCGCTGGAAGTCTTCGACACGGCGGACAGCTTCGGGGTCATCCATTCTCGCCAGTCGGGAAGGATCATCGGAAGCAAGTGTTTCGAGCATCGCCGCGTATTTTTGCCTGAGCGCTTCGCGAATCGGTTGCGTTTCCGATCCGTATTTGGCCAGCACGCGGTCAAGGCGTACGACATGGGCGGCAGAGTCGATGAGCTCACTGCTTACCGTGTCGAAAGAGCCTTTTGCTGACGAGATCAGCAGCCCAAGTACTAACGCGGCCATGGTCGCGACCAGGCCGGTTGCGAGCCTTACAACACCTGCGGATTGTTCGCTAAGGTGGTGTTCGGGTAACACCTTACGTAGATACAAGCCAACCACCACGCTGCTGGATGTGCACGCAAAGACAATGAAGAAAATGAGTAGGTGGCGCATGTTACCTCCGTTTTTTCTCGTCGGCCGCCGGTAGCAGCATGCGATATCCGGCCGCCAAGCCGCGTCAGATAGCCTGTAGCTAACCTTCAATGATTGAACCAGCGGTATTGCAGTGAAAGAGAAATGGTCTGGAAATTGCCCCCGACGCGTGTTATCAGACCATTCGACCATGCCAGTTTCGCAGACCATTGCGCAGCAAGCGGAACAGACAACGTGAGGCCGTACCGCATAGTGCGTTGGAGGTCTTGATCCGCTACACCGTTTACGCTCGTCCGCCCGCCCGCGAAGTACGTCATGTCTGCCGCGAGCCACAATCCAGGCCGCCACGTGTAGCCTCCGTGCCACTGAAAAACGGGCATTGGCGCCTGGCTGCGCTTATGGCCTCCAAAAAAATCATCGTTGTCGGTGAACAGCCACACGCCGGCCGAACCTTCCACGAACCAGTCGCCGAATGGGTGAGAGAGGCCCAATTCCGGCTTGAACGACCAACGATTTGATCCTACGTTGATCACGCGGGACGGCACGTACTGGCCTGTCGGTGCGATAACGGTCAGACTGGCGCCCAGCGTGGTGGTTGGCGGACGCCGCGCGAATTCTTCCGGCGTAAGTGCGGGACCGCCCAGCAGATTCACCACAACCCTGAAGTTCGCATCTCCCAGCCCCGATCGCCACGCGTTCCCGGGAACACCTTGGACGTTTCCAGTTATGTCGGCGTTGCTAAATGGTACGGCCGCGGCGATGCTGGCGGCGTGTCCCGCGATTCCGAAGCTGTGGGAGTAGCCGAGCAGGAACGTGTTGATTTTGGCGTTCACATCTGTGATTGGGAGCGTGGGATCGAGCGAAACGCCACCTGTCGATCGAGCGTAGCTCGCCACCACGAAGTTAGTTCCGACGGGAACTGCCGAATAGGCGCGCGGCTCCATCTCCTGCGCGGAGGTCAACGCAGACCAGAGCAAGGCCACTCCAGCCGTTGCGTGCCGCAAGCATCTCGCAGTTCGCGTCGCCAGGCCGATATCCGGCGGACCTCCTGAAGCGTCTGCGCGATCCGACATGATCGTTACCGCCGGCAGGGTCATGATTCTCACCACATGACTGAAACTGGTCCGGTGGTCATTGCGAGAGGGCCTTACACGGTGCAATAAGGAGAGTGGATGCGCGCACGACCGGCGCTCCCAGGCCGGACCTCGATGCGATGTACTTCTCTGGACCCAGTAGTCGCCCAGTTGCCGCGTTGACCGAATCTCGCCCGCAAAGCGAGTAACAAACACAGTGAACGCGATCCGCCCGTTGAAGCCGATATGCGGCCCTTCCCTCGACCGTCGAGAACGCCCGGTTCTACGCCAAGCTTCAGCGCCTCAAGCCGATCACTGTCGTCATACCAGATCGACCTGACCAATCGCAGGTCGTACATCGAGCCGAATCACTTCCAGTTTCCCTCCTTTATGCAACACCCGAGGCTTCCTCCAGTTGCTCGCATGACGCCCCGTCGGGTCTCGTCGCAGGCCGGTGAGGTATTTATCTGCGCGGCCAGATGCGATCCGTCTCACTTGGCCTTGACGTACTGCGACAGTTCCGGAAAGGCAGAACCTGCTAGATCGTCCAGTAACGGTTTCAACGTGTCCAACGTCATGACCTGTTGCCTTGCAACCTGGGCGAGGCGCTCGCCCGTCCCAATCCGTACCCTCTCGCCCAGCAACTCACCCGTGACGCTGTCCGTTCCCTCGGCCTCGATCACGATGAAGGCGCGTTGAGGCGTACCCGTCGCGGTCCTTAAGGCCATGGTGGCCACAAAGGCCATCGGTACGTACTGGTACGGCTTGAGGCCCTCGCCCTCCGACGCAACGCTGGTGAACCCACCGCGAAGGCGCAGCACGCCCGGCCCCGGCCGATCGACCATCCTGAATCGCTGACTGAGTGACCGCTTAAGTGTGTCATTGGAGTAGGCGAGAATTTGTTGCAGCGTCTCGGCGCTCACCTGATCGTTCGGCCTGGGCTCCGGATAAAAGATAAGCGGATCGAGCAGTATCGCGTTGTAGTTGGCGGGCGTCAGCTTGGGGCTCACCCAGGCCCGAATGGTCCTACCCTGGCTGTCCTTGGTCTCCGCCAGACGGGAGTAATCCCTCAGGAAACCGGAATTCTCCGCGACATTCATCGCAGACCCAGACCCAGACCCAGAACCAGACCCGCCCGCGCATGCTCCCAGGATCACGGCGACCAAAACGACGCCGATCCTGCACGTAAATGATTTCTTCATTCTCACCTCCTCGGTATCGCTCAACTGCGTGAATTGCGCGTTGTCACACACCGTCCGAATAGCGGTGAAGGCGTGCCACGCATGCGCAAAGCTGAAGTAAGACCTGGCGATGGATTCGATCTTGTCGATGCTCCCACGAAGCGGTGAACGACGTCCCCTCCGGTCAGCATTAAGTGCTGGCAGCAAGGCCTGGCGCCCGGACGCACCGACTACCCTTATTGGAGACCATAGATCACAAGCTCAGACACCGATATTAGACCAAAGTCCAATATCGCCACGCGGAGCGGATGGCTTGTCGTGAATGGCGGCTGGGGTGTACGTGCCGTCGTCGCATGAACCGTCTTGCTTCATCCAGGATCGACGGTTTTCGACAAGATGATCTGTCGCATGCTATTTGTAATTCATTGCAGCTTTAAGCGAAAGGTTGCGACTGCCAACGACCGTTGCGTCGCAAGCGGCCTGTCGGGTGGCGCCGGTCCAAACTACCGCGTTGGGTCGGCCAGCGCCCGCTGACGGCGGGCACAGACTGGTTCTCCCTTCACCTGAAATGTTAGACACGAACGGCCGTCGCACACTTCGTGCGGTACTGCATGCACCCCGGCACTTCGCGATGAGGAAAACCCTAGCTGAACGCCTCGGTCTATACACTATTCTTCAAGCTACCGAGAAAAATCCCAGATGAAGTTTGGTTAATGTTGGCGAGTCGCGACGATGGCCGTTCGCTTCGAGTCGCTCATCGGCGTCGTTCGAAAATGCATCGCCCGATCGTATGTGAAACAGAAAGCCACGTCGTCGGAAATGTGTCGGCTCACGAAGGGGGCCGGTGACCTGCGTCAAAGTTGTACCACGCTGATCGAATACCAGTCGCCGACAGGCTTTCCGGCTTGCGACGACCTTTGATCAAAGGAACGAAGAATTTCGCAAGTCACCGCCGGTCATTGTTTGATTGGGGTTGGCTGACGTATGGCCGACAAACAGGCGAATTCGGCGGGCAATGTGCAAATCATCGGCACGGCCCGCGCATTTTACGTCCCGTCTACTTTCGCTCACGGGGCTTTTCGGCTCTTCCAGATCGCAGTCTTCTGACCTGTTTACGGGACCTGCGCGCGTGTGCTCACTCGTCGGCGCGGTGACTCAACCAATATTCACGGGCGGCAACTTTGGCGGACAGGTGCACCGAAGCGTGGCAACAAGAGGTGCTGTTTGCATAGAGGGGCGGTTTCAAGAGTGAAGCGCAACAGGGGGCTAATGAATGGAAGCTGAGGTTATCGAAGCGGTTGCGAGCATACG
>NZ_JAWRXV010000434.1:0-327 GCF_046534875.1 Paraburkholderia sp. SIMBA_054
GTGGCCATACAGGGCGCTGTGGAGGTGAACCCGGCTATGGTCAGGAACGGTGAGCAGGGCGCCTTCAGCATTGGGATGTGGGTCCTTGCGCTGGTGGGAGTGCTCTGCTGTGCGTTCACGGTAGTGCTTCTCCTGCGCGATTGCTTCAACTACCGGCACAAATCTGTGCGGTTCAACCGTAAGACTCGCACGGTGTATGCGTTTCGGCACAACGGCCCGTGCGGTGTCATCGCCGTTCGATGGGATAAGGCATTCTTCTTTGTACACCGGCTGCCCTCCAACGCCACGTTTGGCGGAGCGCCCACTCTGATGCGCTGTTTCGTTCTT
>NZ_JAWRXV010000435.1:0-327 GCF_046534875.1 Paraburkholderia sp. SIMBA_054
TCGTTTGCCGCTCGCATGCGCTTGACGCAAGGCTTCGATCAATCCCGGATAATCGAGCGCGGCTTCGGTTTGCTGTGCATTGAGAATTATCATCATTCGTTCCTGTCACGCCACGCGCTTCAAAAAACTTTTAGTACGCGGATGTTGTGGATTGCCCATAACCTTTTTAGGCGGGCCGGATTCAACAATCACGCCCCCATCCATGAAAATCAGATGGTCGGCGACTTCGCGGGCGAAGTTCATTTCATGTGTGACGACAATCATGGTCATGCCGTCTTCGGCCAGTTGGCGCATCACGGCCAGAACCTCTCCGACCAGTTCCGGATC
>NZ_JAWRXV010000436.1:0-326 GCF_046534875.1 Paraburkholderia sp. SIMBA_054
GAAGCAGTAGATCGCGCGGATCGCGTGCAGGTTCATGCGCGCGCCTCCGTGCTGGCGGCCGGTTCGGTGCGCGCGCCGTGGACCAGGCTGACGAAGATGTCCTCCAGCGAGCTTTCGCTCGAATGCAGGTCCTTGAAGTCGATGCCGTGCTCGTTGAGGCGCCGCAGCAGCGGCCCGATGCCGGTGTCCTCGGCCTGCACGTCGAAGGTGTAGACCAGGCTCTGGCCGTCGGCCGACAGCTCCAGCGCCAGGCCGGCCAGCGCCTCGGGGACCTGCTGCAGCGGCGCCTGCAGGGTCAGCGTGAGCTGCTTCTTGCCGAGCTTGCG
>NZ_JAWRXV010000437.1:0-326 GCF_046534875.1 Paraburkholderia sp. SIMBA_054
TGCGAAGGAGCAGTTGCTGCTGATGCTGCGCAGCCTGTACGTGCACCCGAGCGGGCAAATTCCCGCTTACGAGTGGAATTTCAGCGATGTGAATCCGCCGGTGCACGCCGCCGCCACGCTGTGGCTGTACAAGTATGAGAAAGAACTGGGACGAGCCGACCCGCGTTTCCTGGAGCGCTCGTTTCAGGGGCTGATGCTCAACTTCAACTGGTGGGTCAATCGCAAGGACCCCTCGGGCCGCAACGTATTCGCCGGCGGCTTTCTCGGTCTCGACAACATCGGCGTGTTCGACCGCAGCGCGGAACTGCCGACGGGCGGGGCGCTAG
>NZ_JAWRXV010000438.1:0-325 GCF_046534875.1 Paraburkholderia sp. SIMBA_054
AGGCAGCGAATGGTATGTGCCGCCCAGGTGGCAAACTGTGTGTAGGTTGTCGCGTCGTATAGGGTAGCGCTCTTACATGGTGGAACGCGTGCGCTATCGGTCCGAAGTGAGACGTGTGTGGTGCCACGGCCTACACAGAGTTTGCCACCTGGGCGGCCGTGGAATATCTGGCACGGCGTGCTGCAACGCGGGTGCGTGAAGTGGGTGATGCGCTGGATTAGAGCGTTGGCAACACACGCGAACAAGCCGGTTGCCGTGTGAAGTGTGGGACCGGTTGGGGGCCCTCAGGCAAGAAGAAATGTTGGCGGTGTTAGCCGCTTTCTTT
>NZ_JAWRXV010000062.1:0-60707 GCF_046534875.1 Paraburkholderia sp. SIMBA_054
ACCTGGATGAGCCAGAATGAACGGATAAGGTGTTACCCATGTCCCCGCACACCCGTTACCCATGTCCCCGGTCCATACACCGCCGCAAAGAAAAGTAGGCAAAAGAAAGCGGCTCACACCGCTAATTCTTGTACCTGCCTGAGGGCCCCCAACCGGTCCCACACTTCACACGGCAACGCACCTGTTTGCGTGTGTTGCCAACGTTCTCTCCATACGCATCACCCACTTCACGCACCCGCGTTACAGCGTGCCGTGCCAGATATTCCGCCGCCGCCCAGGTGGCAAACTGTGTGTAGGTCGTAGTGACCCGCACGCCTCACTCCGGACCGATAGCAGACGTGTTCCACCATGTAAGAGCGCCAAGCTATACGACGCGACAACCTACACACAGTTTGCCGCCTGGGCGGCAGAAACCATTCACTGCCGCTAGTTCTTGTGTGGGTGTCTGAAGTGGGTGAGGCGCTCGTTCAGCGTGTTGGCAACGCACGCGAACAAGTACGTTGCCGTGTGAAGCGTAGGACCGTTTGGGGGCCCTCAGGCAAGAAGAAATGTTGGCGGTGTGAGCCGCTTTCTTTTGCCTACTTTTCTTTGCGGCGGCAAAGAAAAGTAGGTGCCGCCCCGCACAGGGGCGACGCATGAAGCACGAAGGCATAGCGCGGATGCCAGCGAAAAGGCAAACACACCGCCCGGTAACGCCCGCGCCGCGAAGGCTCAACCGCGGATGCGAGCCAAAAGTCAAACGCACAGAGTTGACGCTTGAAGCACGAAGACAAATCGCGGATGCCAACGAATGGCAAACCAAAACCAAACCGCGTAAGCGAAAACCTAACTCACGATTAACCGCTCAGGCGCCAACACGCCCTCACCCACTCTCGCGACCCCAAGCAGCTTCCCCTCACTTGCATAAACCCGCGCACGAGCGGCGTGAAGAACACTCTCATCAACAGCAAGATCAGCAAGCCGTAACCGCTGACCATGCAAAAAACGACGAGTCGCTTCAGCATCGAGCTGAACAGAAGGAAACGTCGACAGCAACGCATCAACAGGCTGAATCCACGCGTCGCGCTGGTCAGGCAGCGCATCCGACAACGCATCCAGCGTCACCGAATCAGCAAGCGTCAACGCGCCGACACCCGTGCGCCGCAGCATCACGAGATGCGCACCACACCCAAGCGCCTCGCCGATATCCTCGGCCAGCGTACGGACATACGTCCCCTTACTACACGTCACGCGAAACGTCACATCCGGCAATGCACACGCGAGAAGTTCGAGCGCATGAATCCTCACCTGACGCCCTTCGCGCTCGACAGTCTGCCCCGCGCGTGCGTACTCGTACAGCGGCTTGCCGTCGCGCTTGAGCGCCGAATACATCGGCGGCACCTGAACGATGTCGCCGCGAAATCGCGCTAGCGCCTGCTCGACGGCGGCCTCGGTGCACATGACGTCGCGCGTTTCGATAGCCTCGCCTTCGGCATCGCCCGTCGTCGTGCGAATTCCGAGCCGCATCGTGGCTTCGTACGTCTTGTCCGCTTCCAGCAAATCTTGCGAAAACTTCGTCGCTTCACCAAAACAGAGCGGCAGAAGACCTGACGCGAGCGGATCGAGCGTGCCCGTGTGGCCCGCCTTCTTCGCGAGATACAGACGCTTTGCGCGAATCAGCGCGTCGTTGCTAGACAGACCCACCGGCTTGTCGAGCAGCAGCACGCCATCCAGCGCGCGGCGCGGCACCTTGGGACGTTGATTCTGAGTCATATGTGCGCTTGCCTCGACCTGCGATCAGTCGTCTTTCGCGCGCGAAGCATTCGCCTCGTCGATCAGGCGTGACATCTCAACCGCGCGCTCGATCGTCTTGTCGTAGTGGAAATGCAGCGTCGGCACCGTGTGAATATGCAGGCGCTTGAACAGCAGATTGTGCAAATGGCCCGCGGCGTGATTGAGCGCGTCCTGCGTCTGATGAGGATCGCCCGTCAGCGTCGTGAAATAGACCTTCGCGTGGGCATAGTCAGGCGTCAGTTCGACGCTCTGAAACGTGACCATACCGATCCGCGGGTCTTTGACCTCGCGGATCAGATCGGACAGGTCGCGTTGAATCTGATCGGCGATCTGCACATTGCGATTGGGAGAAGTACGTTTCTTAGGCATGGTGAATCCGTGATCCGTGCTGCCGGATGGCAAGATGTTCGTCGCGCATTCGGCGGCAGCGAGCCACAGACAAGTCGAACGCAAACGCGGCAAACACGACAAAAAAGTCGATACAAAAACAAAGGGGCGGGACCGGGCTTCAGCGCCCCGCCCCGCCCCTCATGCGCTTGACGCCTGAATTACAGCGTACGCGCGACTTCCGTGACTTCGAAGACTTCGAACTGATCGCCTTCCTGGACGTCGTTGAAGTTCTTCACCGACATACCGCATTCGAAGCCCTGGCGCACTTCCTTGACATCGTCCTTGAAGCGCTTGAGCGAATCGAGTTCGCCCGTGTGGATGACGACGTTGTTGCGCAACACGCGCACCGACGACGAACGCTTGACCACGCCATCCGTGACCATACAGCCCGCCACCGTGCCAACCTTTGGCACCTTGAAGACCTGACGGACTTCGACCATGCCCGTGACGACTTCGCGCTTCTCCGGCGCCAGCATGCCCGACATCGCCGCCTTCACCTCATCCACTGCGTCATAGATGATGTTGTAGTAACGGATGTCGATACCGTTGGTTTCCGCCAGCTTGCGCGCCTGCGCATCCGCACGCGTGTTGAAGCCGATGATGACCGCCTTCGACGCCGTCGCCAGGTTGACGTCCGACTCGCTGATGCCGCCGACCGCGCTGTGGACGATCTGCACGCGCACTTCGTCGTTCGACAGCTTGAGCAGCGACTGCACCAGTGCTTCCTGCGAGCCTTGCACGTCCGCCTTGACGATAAGCGGCAGGTATTGCACTTCGCCTTCGCCCATCTGCTCGAGCATGTTTTCCAGCTTCGCGGCCTGCTGCTTCGCCAGCTTCACGTCGCGGAACTTGCCCTGACGGAACAGTGCGACTTCGCGCGCCTTGCGGTCGTCCGGCATGACGATGACTTCTTCGCCCGCCGCCGGCACTTCCGATAGACCCTGAATTTCGACCGGGATCGACGGACCTGCCGCCTTGGTCGGCTTGCCGGTTTCGTCGAGCATTGCACGCACGCGGCCGTAGGCGCTGCCTGCCAGCACGACGTCACCGCGGTTCAGCGTACCCGACTGGACGAGGATCGTTGCAACCGGACCCTTACCCTTGTCGAGCTTCGCTTCGATCACGAGGCCCTTGGCCGGTGCTTCGACAGGTGCCTTCAATTCCAGCACTTCCGCCTGCAGCAGCACGTTTTCGAGCAGATCGTCGATGCCCGCGCCCGTCTTGGCCGATACCGACACGAACGGCGAATCGCCGCCGTATTCTTCCGGCACCACGCCTTCCGCGACGAGTTCCTGCTTCACGCGGTCCGGATTCGCGTCCGGTTTGTCGATCTTGTTGATCGCGACGACGAGCGGTACGCCGCCTGCCTTCGCGTGCGAGATCGCTTCCTTCGTCTGCGGCATCACGCCGTCATCCGCTGCGACGACCAGAATCACGATGTCGGTTGCCTTCGCACCACGCGCACGCATTGCCGTGAACGCTTCGTGACCCGGCGTATCGAGGAACGTGATGACGCCGCGCGGCGTTTCGACGTGATACGCGCCGATGTGCTGCGTAATGCCGCCCGCTTCGCCCGCCGCAACCTTCGCGCGACGGATGTAGTCGAGCAGCGACGTCTTGCCGTGGTCGACGTGACCCATGACCGTGACGACGGGAGGACGCGGCAGCAGCGGCGCGTCGGAGACTTCGCCTTCGACCAGCATCGCTTCCGGATCGTCCAGCTTCGCCGCGACGGCATGGTGGCCCAGTTCTTCGACGACGATCATCGCCGTTTCCTGGTCCAGCATCTGGTTGATCGTGACCATCTGGCCAAGCTTCATCATCACCTTGATGACTTCCGAAGCCTTCACCGACATCTTGTGCGCAAGATCGGCCACCGTAACGGTTTCCGGGACGTGCACTTCACGCACGATCGGCTCGGTCGGCGCCTGGAAGGTCGTGGCTTCCTGATGCTTGCCACGGCCCTTCGGACCGCCACGCCAGCCGCGATCGACGCCGCCGCTCGAGTCGCCGCGCGTCTTGATGCCACGGCGCTTCGCTGCGTCGTCCTGCCAGCCGCCCTTGCCGCCCGCCTTCTTCTTGTCGCCGCCGGGACCTGCCGGCTGCGTAGTCGCTGCCGGTTGCGCCGTGGTAGTCGTGGGCTTCTTCGCAGCCGGACGCGCCGACGTTTCGCCAGCCGGACGCGCCGGCTTGTGCAGCGTGCCCTTCGCTTCGGCGGGCTTGGCCGGCTCGACGGGCTTCGGTGCCGGTTCCGGCGCCTTGACCTGCGCCTTGCGCGGCGTGTTCATCATTTCACGGATCGCACGTGCTTCGGCTTCCGCCTTGGCGCGGCGCTTCGCGATTTCTTCCTGTTCGAGGCGCGTCTTCTCGGCCTGTTCGCGTGCCGCGTCTTCAGCCTTCTTCGCCGCTTCACGCTGCGCTGCGCGCTCGGCCGCCGCGCGCTCTTCGTCCTGCGACGACGCACGTTCCTGCTCGGCCTGCTCGCGAGCCGCAGCTTCGGCCACCGCCGCTGCGCGCTTCTTCGCCGCTTCCTCTTCGGCGCGGCGACGCTCCGCCTCGGCCGCCTGTTCGCGTGCCTGACGCTCCGATTCTTCAGCCGCGAGACGGTCCTGGCGCTCCTTCAGTTCCTGAGCCTGCTTCTCGAGCAGTTCCGCCTCGTGACGCGCTTCTTCCTCGCGACGCTGCAGTTCCAGATCTTCCGCTTCGACCACATTGTTCGATGCTTCCGCGCCTTGCTCGACGGCTTCGTCACGGCGGACGAAAGTGCGCTTCTTGCGCACCTCGACCTGAATGGTACGAGCTTTACCCGTCGCGTCGGACTGCTTGATCTCCGACGTATGCCGCTTGGTCAGCGTGATCTTGCGCTTGTCGGCATCGTTCGAGCCGTGTGACTTGCGCAAGTGGTCAAGCAGACGCGCCTTGTCCGTTTCGGACAAGGCATCGTCCTCACTCGCTTTCTGAACACCTGCCGCGTGCAGCTGCTCGAGCAGCACGCCTGCAGGCATCTTCAGTTCCGCGGCAAATTGGGCTACGTTGTTACTCGCCATTCATTCCTCTTAATGCAAGGATCAGTTCCTTGCGGTTAGCATCGGGTCATGCAGCCTTACGGCCGCGATCAGGTCAGTGGTTCATGGTCTTGGATCTCATTGAAACCAGTGTTCACGGGCCTTCATAATCAACGCCTTGGCGGCGTCTTCATTCATGCCGGTCATCTCGACCAGCTCGTCGACAGCCAGTTCAGCCAGCTCGTCGCGCGTCTGGATCTGATGTTCAGCCAGCTTCGCGAGCAGCTCGGCATCCATTCCGTCGAGGCTCTTCAGGTCGAGCGCAACGCCTTCGACCTTCTCCTCGTTCGCAATCGCCATCGTCAACAGTGCGTCACGCGCGCGGTTACGCAGCTCGTGAACCGTGTCTTCGTCGAACGCTTCGATTTCGAGCATCTCGTTGAGCGGCACGTAAGCGATCTCTTCGAGACTCGTGAAACCTTCGTCGATCAGGATGTCGGCAACTTCCTCGTCGACATCGAGACGCGCCATGAACAGGTCGCGCAGTACGCTGCGTTCCTGGTTCTGCTTTTGCGCAGACTCGTCCGGCGTCATGATGTTGATCTGCCAGCCGGTCAGTTCGCTGGCAAGACGCACGTTCTGGCCGCTGCGGCCGATAGCGACGGCCAGTTCGTTTTCGTCGACGACGACGTCCATCGAATGCTTTTCTTCATCGACGACGATCGACTGGACGGCTGCCGGCGCGAGCGCGCCGATCACAAACTGGGCGGGATCCTCCGACCATAGCACGATGTCGACATTTTCGCCACCGAGCTCGTTGCGCACGGCCTGCACGCGCGAGCCGCGAATGCCGACGCAAGTGCCGATGGGATCGATGCGCTTGTCGTACGCGACCACGCCGATCTTGGCACGCACGCCCGGATCGCGCGCGGCCGCCTTGATTTCCAGCAGGCCCTGCTCGATTTCCGGCACTTCCATTTCGAAGAGCTTCATCAGGAACTCGGGCGCCGTACGCGACAGTTCGATCTGCGGACCGCGCGCGGTGCGATCGACCTTGCCGATGTATGCACGCACGCGGTCGCCGACGCGCAGGTTTTCCTTCGGAATCAGCTGGTCGCGGCGCAGCAGCGCTTCGACACGGCCCGATTCGACGATGAAGTTGCCCTTGTCGAGACGCTTGACGGTGCCCGTCATGATGCTTTCGCCGCGCTCAAGGAAGTCGTTCAGGATCTGCTCGCGTTCCGCGTCGCGCACCTTTTGCAGAATCACCTGCTTGGCAGCCTGCGCACCAATACGGCCGAATTCGATGGACGGAACGGGTTCTTCCAGGAAGTCGTCGATCTCCGCATCGGCCTTCTGCTCGCGCGCTTCGAACAGCAGGATTTCCTGATCCGGTTCCTGCAGCCCTGCTTCGTCGGGCACAACTTTCCAGCGACGGAACGTCTCGTGCTCGCCGCTTTCACGGTCGATATGAACGCGGATGTCCGCGTCTTCGTCGAAGAGTTTCTTGGATGCAGACGCGAGCGCTGCCTCGAGCGCGGCAAACACCACGTCCTTGTCGACATTTTTTTCGCGTGCCAGCGCATCCACCAGCATCAACACTTCGCGACTCATTGTTTGCGGCTCCTAAAGTCAACTTTCGGAACGAGGCGTGCCTTGTCGATATCCGCGAGCGTGAAATCCAGCATCGCGGCGCCTTCCTTCCCTTCAAATTCCAGACCGATCGTTTCGCCTTCGGGCGCATGCAGGATGCCCCGGTACGATTTCCGTCCGTCCAATGGCTTTTTCAATGTGATGACCACTTCGCTGCCCGCGAAGCGTTCGAAGTCCGCCAGTTTTTTCAGCGGACGGTCGAGACCCGGCGACGATACTTCAAGACGCTCGTAATCGATGTTTTCGACCGTCAGTACGTGCTGCAGCTGACGGGTAACTTTTTCGCAGTCTTCGATCCCGATGCCGGCGGGCTGGTCGATATACACGCACAGCATGCCGCGCCCGGTGCGCTCGAGATCAACGAGCTCGTAGCCGAGGCCCACGACCGTGGTTTCAATCAGTTCCGTCAGTTGCACAGTGCCCTCTAAGATGTTCGCGCTGCAAGCCTTCGCGATACACCCGCGAGCTGCGCGCCAAGCCGGCGCACGTTCGTGCTACCCGAGATGCCGATCCACATAAACTAAGCGGCAAAAAAAAAATGGGCGAAACGCCCATCATCTTATTGCCGGTGGTCGCACCTGAGCCGCACATGAAAATGAAACCGCACGCCCAGTGACTTCGTGATTGTAGCCATTTTTCACGATGAACGCAAACCGCCGACCGGCCACTGACGTCCATTTGCGGCTGATTCCGCCGTAATCAAGGCGCGAAACAGGGTGTTTTACGGCATTTCGTGCGGATGGCCCCGCGCGCCCCAAACCATCGAAGCGGCGCAAGCAGGGCTGGCCCAACGCAAACCGGGGCGCGAACGCCCCGGTAATTCAATCATGCAACGCGACGGGCACATCAAGACTGCCCGCAGCGATGACGCGATCAGCGTCCGCGCGAACGGTTGCGCGGCGCGCCGCCGCTACGATTGCCGCCGCCGGCGTTCGGACTGCCGCCTGTGCGATTGCCGCCGTTGCTCGAACGGTTGCCACCTGGCGCGCCGTTCGGCGTGCGGCCCCCGCCGCTGCTGCCGCCGCGCTTCGGATTGGCGCCCGCGGCCGCGCGGTTGCCCGAAGGCGCGCGATTGCCGTCGACTTCGCCGCGGGCAGGACGGCCACGTCCTTCGCCGCGATTGGGGTTCGCATTGCCGAAGCCGCCGCCCGCGCCCGAATTCAACGCGCCGAATGCGCCCGGGCCCTTTCCGCCGCGCCGGTTCTGACCGCCGCCGCGTGGCTGCTGCTGGTCGAAACGTCCATGCGACATCAGCACCGGCTCGCGGTTGATGAAGCCCATCGACGTCTGCATCGGATCAGGCTGACGACGTTCCGGCTCGGCGCGGCGTCCGCCCTTCTCTTCGGCCGGCGCCTTCAGGCCAACCGACGCCAGCAGGCTGCGCACCTGATTGTCCTCGAGTTCTTCCCAACGGCCGCGCTTCAAGCCACGCGGCAGCGTGATCGGGCCGTGACGCGTGCGGATCAGCCGGCTCACCATCAGGCCGACGGCTTCGAACATCCGGCGCACTTCGCGGTTGCGCCCTTCGGCGAGCGCGACGTGATACCAGTGATTCGTACCCTCGCCGCCGCCGTCGCGAATACGCAGGAAGTTCGCCGGACCGTCTTCCAGCTCGACGCCGTGCAACAGCTTTTGCCGGTTGCCTTCTGCCAGTTCTCCGACCACGCGCACCGCGTATTCACGCTCGACGCTGTAACGCGGATGCATGAAGCGGTTCGCCAGATCGCCCGACGTGGTCAGCATCAGCAGGCCTTCCGTATTGAAGTCGAGGCGGCCGACAGCCAGCCACTTCGCGGTCTTCATCGGCGGCAGCTTGTCGAATACCGACGGACGGCCTTCCGGGTCAGCGTGGCTGACGATTTCGCCCGTCGGCTTGTGATACAGCAGCACGCGCGGCGGCTTGTTCTGCAGCTTGCGCTTGACGGGCTTGCCGTTGATGCGCACCAGATCGGTCGGCATGATGCGCTGGCCGATGTGCGCCGGCTCGCCGTTGACCGACACGCGGCCAGCGACGATCAGCTCTTCCATCTCGCGGCGCGAGCCCATGCCCGCCTCGGCGAGGACCTTGTGCAGCTTGGGCGCGTCGTCGTCCGGCGACAGCACGCGCTTGGGTGCGGCAGGCCGGCCACGGCGCAGCATCGGCGCACGCACGCCGCCCGTTCCGGAGTTGTCGGCATCGAAGGCCGGCGACGTCACCCAGGAGAACAGATCGTCCTGCTTGTCGCCTTCGGCAGCTGCCGCGGGCGCCACGTCACCTGCATCGCCGCCACGGCTCTTGCGCTGATTGGCTTGATTACCTTGCCGCGGGCCTTGCTGTCCGCCCTGCTTGCCGCCCGCGCGGCGGCCGCCCTGGCCTTGCCCCTTGGCGGCCGCGTCCTTGCGCGGCATCCGCACTTGCGCGACGACTTCGCCGTCGGGCGGCGCTTCCGTCACGGCGGGCGCCGGCTGCGCGGCAGCGTCGGCCGCCTTCGCCTTCGTCCCCGCGCGGCGACGCGCGATCAGGCTGCGCGGACCGCGTCGCAGGCCGCGGCGCGGACGCTCGTCGCCTTCGGCGTCCGGCGCGTGCGCGCCGCGCTCGCTGTCGCCCGCCGACGTTTGCGCCGTGCGCGTTTCGTCGGGGCGCGCAGCAGCGAAGGCGCGCTCGGATTCGGACGAATCGGTGTCGTGGATGTCTGTCAAAACAACCTCAAAATGTCAGGTCGCGCGCCCATTGCGGGCGCGGCAAAAAGTACGGTTACGTCAGGCGCTGCGCGACTCGGTTTCGTCGTCGGCGAGTTCGCCCGCGTCGGGTGCGGTGTCGCGGCGATCATGATGATCGTCATGCACCGCTTGACTCTGGTCTGGTCCGGCCGGGTTGGCGCGAGCCGCGTCCCCAGTCTCGTTATGCAATTCGCGCGTATCTTCGTGTTGCTCTTCCGACTGCGCGTCGGAACCGGCTTCATGAGCCAGTTCTGTTTCGTGCGTCGCCTCATCGGCGATGCGGTGTTCGGTGTGCGCCAACGCATCCATGCGTTCGACGCCGGGTCCGGCATGGTCAACGGATGCTTGCGACGCCGCGTGCATGTCTTCTTCAAACGTTGCCGCTTCGTCCGCGTCTGGCTGTGACTGCGTTTCTTCGCTGGCGCGTTCGGCTTCGACGGCGGCATCCGGAGCTTCGACGCCTTCCAGTGCAGCATGAGCCATGCCATCGACAGCGTCGTCGCCCACTTCCACCGCGACGCTCTCGACATCAACCGCTTCGCCGTCCGTAAACTCGATTGCGTGCTGCGCGAGCAGATCGATGTTCGACTGGGCCGACGGATCGTCGAGCGGCGGCAGTTCTTCGAGCGACTTCAGGCCGAGGTCGTCGAGAAACGAGCGCGTCGTCGCGTAAAGCGCCGGGCGTCCCGGCACATCACGATGGCCGATCACTTCGATCCAGCTGCGGTCTTCGAGCTGCTTCACGACCTGCGTATTCACGGTCACGCCGCGAATTTCCTCGATATCGCCGCGCGTGACGGGCTGCCGGTACGCGATGATCGCAAGCGTCTCGAGCACCGCGCGCGAATACTTCGGCGGCTTCTCGGGATGCAGGCGGTCGAGATACGTGCGCATCGCGGGCTTGCTCTGGAAACGCCAGCCGGACGCCAGTCCGACGAGTTCGACACCGCGTCCGGACCAGTCGTGCTTCAGGTCTTCAAGCAACGTGCGGACCGTATCCGCCGACACGCCGTCGGCAAACAGCTTACGCAAATCACCGAGCTTTAACGGCTCCTGCGCGCAGATCAAGGCAGTCTCGAGGACGATCTTCGCCTCTTGGGTATTCATGCAGCTAGGTCAGACCCTGTGGTCAAAGAAACCGGATCAAACGGACGATGTGGAACTGAAGACGCGCTCGCCCGATTCTGATCGGTCATATTGATGGGAGCACGCACCGGGGGGAGGCGAAAAAGGCATCGAGCCAAACCCAGCCGGACGACGGAGCAGCGAAATTCCGCGAGGGAATCGCGTGACTGGCTGCCATATTACGCAAAAACAATCGGTGCGTAAAGACGAAATCCAAACTGCACCGTAATCGACATACACGGCCATGCATAACGCGTCGGCGCGCCGCGTGACTTCGGCACGCGACGCCTTTTCACATGGTCAGAGCACGTTCAGCACATTCAGCGCGCGGCGCCGTGCCGTTCGAGATAGTCTTTGAGCCGCTCGACGCCCGCGTCTAGCCGCTCCGTGTCGCACGCGTAGCACCATCGCACGAAGCCCTCGCCTTCGGGCCCGAACGCGCTGCCGGGCGCGAGCCCGAGCCTCGCATCGCGTACCAGCGCCTTGCACAGATCGAGACTGCGCGACGCGCCGGGCAAAGAGAAGAACACGTACATGGCACCCGGCGGCGCCTTTGCGTCGACGCCCGGCACGGTCGACAGCGCCCGCACCAGGTGATCGCGCGAGGCGCGCAAATCGGCGACCAGTTCGCGCGTGAACGCCGCGCCCTGCTCGATCGCCGCGATGCCCGCCTGCTGCACGAACGCCGGCGAACAGGACGTGTTGTACTCGACGAGCTTGCCGAGATCGTCCATCAGCGAGGCCGGCGCGACGATCCAGCCGAGCCGCCAGCCCGTCATCAGCCACGCTTTCGAGAACGAATTGACGCAGATCACGCGCTCGTCGCGCGCGGCGAGGTCGAGAAACGAGGGCGCACTTTCGCCCGGTTCGCCTGCGTAGTAGAGACGCTCGTAAACCTCATCGGCGACGATCCAGATGCCGTGGCGCAGGCAATGCTCGAGCACGACGCGCTGCTCGTCGCGGCTCATCACCCAGCCGGTCGGATTGTTCGGCGAGTTCAGCATCAGCAGCTTCGTGTCCGGCGTCAGCGCGGCGAGCAGCCGCTCCAGATCGAGCCGCCAGCCCTCCGCACCATAAACGAGCGACACGGTGTCGACCTGTGCGCCGAGAATCTTCGGAATCTCGACGAGGTTCGGCCACAGCGGCGTCACGGCAACCACGCGGTCGCCCGCGCCCACGACCAGTTGCGCCGCCAGCATCAACGCGTTGACGCCCGCGCTGGTCACGGCCACATGTTCGACCGACGTCGGCCCGTGCAGCGCGCTCACATAGCGCGCGAGCGTCTCGCGCAACGGCGCGATGCCGAGGTTATGCGTGTAGAACGTCGCGCCCGATGCGAGCGCCGCGCTCGCGGCATCGCGAATGAACGGCGGCGTCACGCGGTCGGACTCGCCGAACCAGAACGGCAACACGTCCGGCAAACCAAAGCCGGCGTTCGCCACTTCGCGGATCTGCGACGGACGCAGCGCGCGCACGGCGTCGCGGGCGTCGGGTCGCGCGGTTGGCATCGACGCGGCTGGCATCGATTCAGGCATCTGAGACTGGGGCAAGTCCGTTTGGTGCATCGAGGGTCCCGGCGGGTCTGTCGAAAGATGCGAGTGTAACGTGTCGCAAAATGTGGACGGCGCGAATCCGGCAAGCGCGCGCGATCAAGGTCTCAGCGCAAATCCTCGGTCCGGCCGGGCACCTGATGAATCAGGTTCCACACGGCGTCGGCGGCGGGCGACAGCGAGCGGTCACGCCGCCGTACCAGTTCGACGGTCCGTTCGGCGCGCGGCACGAGCGGCCGGGCGACCAGCGACGACCCCGCAGGCAGCGGCATTGCGAGCCACGGCAGCACGCTCACGCCGATACCCGCCTGCACCAGTCCGAACACCGTCGACGGATGGCCAAGTTCCTGCACGATATTGGCGCTCACGTGGTGCGCTTCCAGTGCGGCGTCGATGATCGGCCGGCTGCCCGACGCGTGATCGAGCATCACGAGGCGCTCGCCGTCCAGTTCGCGCCACGCGACCTGAGCGCGCGACGCGAGTGGATGGTCTTCGCGCGACACGAGGCAGAACGAGTCGGTCATCAGCGGCTCGGTGAACAGGTCGTCGGCGGACAGCGGGCCGATCACCACGCCGAAGTCCACCTCACCCGACTTGACCTTGCGCACGACGTCGCTTTGCACGTCGTCGCGCAGCCCGAGCGTGATGTACGGAAACTGCGCCCCGCAAGCCGCGACGATATTCGGCATCAGCCGGCACGCAATGGTCGGGCTGGCCGCCACCATCACCCGGCCGCGCCGCTGTTCGCCGATTTCACGAATCTCGCGCAGCGCGTCGTCGAGATCGGTCAAGAGACGCGACACGCTCGCGACCAGATTGCCGCCGACGTCCGTCAACTGGACTTCGCGCGTCGTCCGGTCGATCAGCTTCAGGCCGATCTCGGCCTCCAGTTCGCGCACGCACCGGCTGACGGCAGACTGCGTCAGCCCGATTTCGCTCCCCGCGCGGCTGAAACTCTGCAGCCGCGCCACTTCGATGAACACGCGCAGTTGGCGCAGCGTCACACTCATCCCCTCTCCTCATGAATGACGTCGTTTGATGCGAATCTTATGCTCTGAAGCACGTTCGCGCACAGTTTCGTGGTGTTCGCTGCAATGCAGCAAGAAGGCGCAAACGCACGCCGGACGGGCCTGATTGCACAAGATTGGTGATTGTCCCGATTTGCGTGATGAGTTTTTTGGATTCTCATACGGGCCAGGCTAACGCCCGGAACGGCTTGATGTGGCGGGGCTTCGGGGCGGTTAAGTGTAAGGTGGCACGCTTCATGCATTTCCCCTTGCACAAGAGTCGGCGCCGATTCGGACTGGTGAAACAACCGTTCGCTAGGCATAGGCCGGCTCTCCGCCGGCGCCCGATACCGATCGGGCGCATGAAGAGTGCGCAGCGCGGGGCAGCGCACCGGAGTTAGCTTCGCTGAGGTGAAACATGATGGTGTTCGACGATTTGAGAGACAACGAGTGGGCGCTGGTTGAGGCGTTGTTCTGTGCGGAGCCGGCACGGAGCGAACGCCGTGGTCGACCACGCGTCGAAGCTCGCGCGGTAGTCAACGCCGTGTTGTGGGTTTTGTCGACGGGCGAAGGCTGGTCCAAGTTGCCGGGCCGTTACCCGTCGCCGCCGACGTGCCGTCGTCGTTTCGACGAATGGCAGGCGGACGGCACACTCGCGGAAATTGTGAAGCGTCTCGGCACGAGCGGCCGCGAGATTTCGCTGCGCGGGCGTATTGGCGCGACGGCTGCGAAGCCGCCCGCACCGCCGAGCCGCGACCGTCTGCGCGGCGCATTCTGGACCAATCCGGAATCGTGGCGCGCGCCTGTCAAGATGGCCTGATCCAGCTATTCACGCAACCGGGCGCCCTTGGGCGCCCGGCGCGTTTCTGAGGCCGGCGCCCGTTCGGCCCGATTCCCCATGATCTGAAGAGGCGTCAGTCCCGTGCGCGGGTTCGATCGCATACGCGCGGACGCTCGCTCAACGTCTCCGCTTCCTTGACGACGGCCTGATCCGTCCGTCGATTTTTCCGCTGGTTACAACGCCGGCGCGTCCGTCTTCGCGCATCGCCGCACGCGAGCGCCGACGCCCTCCCGCCCGCCTGCGTCCGCAGTCATCCGATTGGCATATCGACGGTGACGGGACGAAACATCCATTTACTTTTATTTACAGCATGCTTTCGCAGCCCGGCATACCGTATGAGTATGCAAACAAGCCCGTCCCGGCCGGCTTGTCGGGAACCGATCATGAGGCCAATGTCACTGCATGTCTGCGGCCTGCTCATGTCGCTGCTCGCCACGACTGCATTCGCGCAACAACGACCGCAAGGCTGGAACTGGCGGCCGGAGCAGCCTGCCACGCTTCAGGCGTGGCAGCAGGCGGAAGCGCGCAATCAGAATTTCACACCGCCGGCGCCACGTGGCGATCTGCGCGGCGATATCGCGAGCAACGTTCGGGCACGGCCCGACGGGCAGCGAGACGAGGCGTCGCAGCGGCGGCATGCGCCCGCACATTAAGCGCGTCGAAGCGCATGACGAGCCCGGGCGTCTCTCAAAGACATACGTGGAAGATGTGCGATATCGGGAACCACCTGCTGTGTCACCAGTCTCATCAATGCCATTAAGCACAGCGTGGCAGAAGTAATTCCGGTATGCCCGTATCCTCGCGATACGGGCTTTTTTTGTGTCGACGGCCGGTCAGGTCCCCGCAGCACGGCGCGCCGCCCGGCGCAAATCGGGCGTCATAAAGAAGTGTAAAAACGGGGAAATGGCGGCGACATGCCCTCGACGCGCCTCATGCGGCGCGTTGTCCGCGCGCTCCGTTGTTCTCACGTGCGCGCGCCCTGCGAAACACCGTCGCCTAGACGGCAGTAGCCCTCTCTCCGGCGACCGCGCCGGCGAAAACATAGTTGCGCACACGGCGCGCGTCCCAATCGAGAGAGCGCTCATCGCGCGCGAGCCGCGCAAATTCGGCGCGGCCGAGTTCGGTCAGCACCGCAATGTCCACAGGAGCATGGAAACCCGGCGCAGGAGCGACTGTCCGTTGACGAACGGTGTCCATCATGCCAAGCGAACGGAGATATTGAAAAACGCCCGGGCGCTTAGCCCACGGCACCTGACGGTATTGCGCCCGTCGCAGCGCCTCGAGTACGACTTCGTTGGAATAAGCGGTCATCTCACTTCTTTCTTAAAGTGCAGCCATGACTTATTTGTTCGCGACACAATGGCACGTCTGCTGACGTGCGCACGACGGAGGGCGAAGATTTCACGCCTTTACCGCCAATGCGGCCATTGGCCGCCGTTTATTTCGGCCCCCGTGTGAACGCCGTGCTAGCGTTCTGCTTCCAACTGGCGGCGATGCGACCCATGAAGCCGCGATAGTCCGCTCGTGGAATGTCCGAATACCATACGTTACCCCAATAAAATTGATTCTTTTAACTTTATTGCTGCTTTTTTTTGCAGCTTTTATGCTGCTGCGCAACGCCCGCACGCTGATCGGCGTGACGACCATCGTGGTTTTCTGGGCGCTCGGCGCGGGGTGGCTGGCCCAGCCCTTGCTCGATCTCGCCCAGCGCGGTGCACCGTCCGGTGGACAGACGGTTGCTCCCGCAACCTACGCCGCTCACACCGCCATCGTGATGCTCGGCACGGGTACGGTTCAACGCGACGGCAAGCTCGTTCCGCCCACGGACGGGCTCGCCCGCATCGTTAAGAGCGCCGATCTCTACGCGCGCTGCAAGCGGGTCAGTCCCGTGTGCCACGTGATCGTCAGCGGCGGCAATCCGCAGCAGCACGAAGCGACGGAAGCCGACACCTACCTGCCCTACCTGCTGCGCGAGGGGGTGCCGCGCGGCGACATCATCCTCGAAAATACCAGCATGACGACGTACGAAAACGCCCGCAACGTCGCTGCCATTCTGCCGGACAGATATTACGGTTCGTTGATGCTCGTCACATCCGCGTTTCAGATGCCGCGGGCCTTGCTCGACTTCCACCGCTTCGAGATGAATCCGCTGCCCGTCGTGTCGAACACCCGTCGCGCAACGCGCGGCCTGCTACCCCGCCGGGCGAACTTCTTCAACGCCGAGATCGCGCTGCACGAACTGATCGGCATCGCTCAGTTTCATGTCTATCGGCAGATCGGCTGGTTCTGATCCGCGCCGCGCGCGTGGCAGCTTGCTTAGCTATCCGATGGATTCGAAGGGCCCAGCCGACAACTGCGCGTCATGCACGAGCGGGAAAATCTGACTTGTCGCGACACGCGCGGCGAAGCGCATCACAATACGGCCAATGCGCGATGGCTTCTGCGGAGCGCCTTCGCGGCCGCCGCTCATGAATGTAACCAGACGTAACTGTATGTGAATTCTGTTACAGAAAACACGCTGGACTGAACATTGCTGGCTAGAATGCACTGTCGTTCCAACAGACAGGCCATACTCGGGTCCACAACCACTCTCTACGGAGGCAACGATGAAGAAAGTGTCCCTGGCAATCCTGGTTTCCCTTTCGGCACTGACGGGCGCGGCTTACGCGCAAGATCAAGGCGTGCGGATGAGTACCGATCCGGCAAAGGCCGCCGAGGTCGAGCAGCGCGCGCAAGATCTACAGGCAAAGCAGCAGGCGATGGAAAGCGCGCCGCCGGCGCAGTCGAAACATAACAAGGGCATGCATCACAAGAAGCCGGCCGCGCCGGCCCAGTAAGCGCACTGCGTTGCGCATCGGCCGACGCGCATAGGAAACATGCAGGCGCGCTTCGCGGCCGAATCACTGCGCAATGCAAAAAAGCCGAAGCCGTTCAACACGGCCTCGGCTTTTTTATTTTTGCGCCGGCGGGGGTCGATGACGGCCAGCGGGCAAATCACGCGCCGATCGCATGTCGCGAGGCGCGCATCGACGTTATGCTAAAGTCGCGCACCGAAGAATCAACCCACTTCACCCAACCCGCGTGCGCCCCTGGTGCGGAGGACAGAATGAGCAACATCCAGCTTGACATCGAATGGACTGAAGCAGCATCCCGCAAGATCGAAAAACTCATGCCGCGTGGCAATCAGGATGCGTTCCTTGCGCTGCCGCCCGTCGAATGTCTGCCGATGGAAGGCGACGTGCTGTTTCTCGGACCGGCCGGCAAGCAGCAGCCGTTCATCGTCGCGGAGCGCCAGTATCATCATGAAGGCGACGCGGACTGGACCATCATCCTGATCCTGGACGTGCCGCAAGCGACGCACTGAGCCGCACTGAGCATACCGCGCGCTTGATTGCTTGATCGCGCTTCATTGCGCTTCAATCCGAGCCCGACAGCCACGCTGCCGGGCCTTGCTGTTTCCAGCCTCGCCCGCTGCGCCTGCTAACTGTTACGCGATCTTCGACACGATGCGCAGTTCCGCCGATTCGATCCATTGCGCGGAAGCCTTTTTATACGCGTCGATATGCGCCGACTTCGCATGCGCGGCCAGCGCCTCCTCGCTTTCCCAACGCTCGAAGAACACAAAGCGGCGCGGCTCGCGCAAATCGCGATGCAAATCGTACTGCAACGCACCGCGCTCCTTGCGCGTCGGCCCGACAATACCCTCGAGCGCCGCACGCAACTGCTCTTCATGTCCCGGCTTCGCCACCGAGATCGCCACCACCGCGATTTCCGACATGCTGCACTCCAGTTCTGGAAAACCAGCAGCATAGCGCCGCTGCCACAAACGCGCCGGCAATCTGCGCCAACTTCGAGTCATAACTGCGCAGACACTTGTAGCTGTCTGTGATAACCCGAACATTCGAACCGCATACGAACTGCTAGACTGATTTCGACGAACTGAACTGCACAAAACTGAACTGCACAACTGAGCGGAGTCGCGCGTGAACGGCATCGATCCGATCGCCTTTAAGCACGACCTCCATTGCGCCGATGTTGCGCATGCCTGCCGCCGGCATGTCGCTGCACACGGGCGAGCGCCGCACGCTGCATAGGACAATCTGCCGTCATGCCAAACGTCGACGATACGACGCTCACTGGCCTTCTGCAGCATATGGTGCAGGACGAGGCCGGATGGGCCGCGCCGTGGCGAACCATTACGTTGCGCAGCGTCTTCCAGCCGGTCGTATCCGTGACGCATCAGCGCGTGGTCGGGTACGAAGCGCTGCTGCGCGCGTTCGATCCCGTCGGTCATCCGATCTCCCCTGCCGTGCTCTTCTCAGGCACCCGCTCGACGGCCGACGCGCGCGCGCTCGACCGTCTCGCCCGCTGCCTGCACGTGGCGAACTTCATGGCGCAAGGCATCGACACGGGATGGCTGTTCCTGAACACGCGCCCGCAGGTATTCGAAACGGGCTGGCCGCAGCGCCCGTTCATCGATGAACTGTCAGAGCATTTCGGACTGCCGCAGGAACGCATCGTGATCGAAGTGCTCGAGCAGCCCGCCGACGACGAATCCGCCGTCGCCAGCATGCTCGCCGCGTCGCAGCCGCGCGAATTCCTGATTGCCATCGACGACTTCGGCACCGGCTTTTCGAACTTCGATCGCGTGTGGCGCTTCCGGCCAGACATCGTGAAGCTCGACCGGTCGCTGGTGGCGCGCGCCGGCCGCCAGGACAACGACAACTCGCTGATCGGCCATCTGATCAACATGCTGCATCAGTCGGGCACGCTGGTGCTCGCCGAAGGCGTCGAGACGGAAGACGAACTGATGACGCTGATGCAGGCCGACGTCGATTTCATCCAGGGCTACTGGTTCGGCCAGCCGAAAGCATCGATACAGGCGGCGACCGCGCGCGTGCCCGAGCTGATCGAGCAGATGTGGCAACGCTTCGAAAGCTACGAGCGCTCGCATTCGCGCTATCAGCGGCCGGGCTTCGAGGGGTTTACGGAAGCCGTGCTCGCGGGCGCCGCGCTCTACATGCAGACGGGCGACCTGGACGAGGCCGCGAAGCCCGTCTTCCTGCTGCCCGACGCGCGCCGCGTGTTCGTGCTGAGCGAACGCGGCGAGCAACTGGCGCCATCGATCACCGCGAGCGGCACGCCATCGCCGCCCGCGCGGCTCGCGCCACTCTTTCCCGACACGCGCAACAACTGGTCGCGGCGCGCGTATTTCAAGCATGCGCTCGCCGCGCCGGGACGCGTCGCGATGATGGGACCGCACTGTTCGCTGATGGATGGCCAGGACTGCTACACGGCGGCTGTCACCGTCCAGCGCGACGGCACGACGCATGTGTTTTGCGTCGATTTCCTGCCGGAAGTGCTTAACGCGAGCCCCGTTTGAGGCAAAGCACGCTTGCGCGGCGCTGCTGCCACGTCTGACGCGCCCTAGTCGTGCGAGACGCGTTGCCGTCCCGATTTCACGTCACTGCGCTTCGCCTTGCCTTCGAGCCGGCGTTCCTTCGACGCGCGCGTCGGCCGCGTCGCGACGCGCGCCTTGCGGGTCACGCTGACGCTGTCGATCAGCGCGTCGAGCCGCGCCAGCGCCGCCACGCGGTTCATTTCCTGGGTTCGGTATTCCTGCGCCTTGATGATGACGATGCCGTCGCGCGTGATCCGATAGTCGCTCATCGCGAGCAGGCGCATCTTCAACACCTCGGGCAGCGACGAGGCGCGCACGTCGAAGCGCAGGTGAATCGCGCTCGATACCTTGTTGACGTTCTGCCCGCCCGCGCCCTGCGCGCGCACGGCCGTCAGTTCGATTTCGTTCGGCGGGATCGGATAGCGTGAAGTCATGTCAAAAGGTCGTACATGGAACGGGAAAGTGTAACCGGCTATTTGCCAACGCATAAGCGGTATGCGAATTGCGTGCACAAAGCGTAGCGTTTGCATTGCCTCCCGCATTGCTGACTCAACGCGCCACGCATTTGCCGTCCATCGACGATCTCGCCGATACTGAGACTTTCAGCCCGAGGGCCAATTATCGTGATGAAAATGCGCCCCGCGCAGGTGCTCGAACTCGTCGTCAATCTCGTGTTGCCGTGGGTCGCGTACCGCCTCGCGCAGCCGTACTGGGGCGACACGGGCGGATTGATTGCGTCGGCCGTGCCGCCCGTCGCGTGGAGCATCGTCGAACTCGTGCGCTTCAGACGCGCCGACGCGCTCAGCCTGACGGTGCTGCTCGGCATCGTGCTGTCGATCGGCGCGATGGCGCTGGGCGGCGACCCGCGCATGCTGCTGTTCCGCGAGTCGCTGGTGTCGGGCGCGATTGGTGTGGCGTTCCTGCTTTCGCTGCTGGTGGGCCGGCCCGCCGTGTTCTACCTGACGCGCGCGTTCGTCGCCCGCGAGATGACCAACGGCGCCGCCCATATCGACATGCTGTGGCGCGAGCGCCCGGCGTTCGCCCGGGGAATCCGGGTGCTGACGGCTACGTGGGGCCTCGGCCTCACGGGCGAAACCGCGCTGCGCGGCTGGATGGCGTGGCACTGGCCGATCGAGCGCGTGCTGGTGGTGTCGCCGTTCGTCGGCTACGGCATCTTCGGCGCGCTGATGATCTGGACGCTGTGGTATCGGCGCACGCTGCGCGACCTCGCGCAAAGCGAGGCGGAATCCGAAACGGAACCGCCGCCTAGCACGGCCGCCAACTAATTCACGTCACCCCGCACGTCCTCTCACACGTCATCCCGCATCGCTTCGACGATTCGCGCGGCAAGCCCGGAGTCGCGCTGCGTCGGCGTTGCGATCGCGCGCATCAGCACGGCCCGCGAGCCGACCACCTCGACCCGCTCGCGCGCCCGCGTGACGGCCGTATAGACGAGTTCGCGCGACAGCACCCGGCTGAACGTCGACGGCAGCATCAGCACCGCGTGTTCGAACTCCGAGCCTTGCGACTTGTGCACCGTGAGCGCGAAGGCCGTGTCGTGCGGCGGCAGCGCCGCGGGCGACACCGCGCGCAGGCTGCCGTCCGCGCTACGGAAGAACACGCGCAGCGCGCCGTCCGCGCCCGGCAGTGCGATACCGATATCGCCATTGAACAGACCCAGCGCATAGTCGTTGCGCGTGACCATGATTGGTCGGCCCGCGAACCATTGCGCGCCGACGGCCAGCGGCACGCGCGCGATGCGGCGAACCTGCGCGGCCATCGCTGTATTCATCTGCTCGACGCCGCGCGAGCCGAGTCGCGTCGCGCACAGGATGCGGAAGCGATTGAGCGCGTCGAACAGCGCCAACGCGTGCGAGGCCGCGCCTGCTGCACCGTCGGAGAGCGCCGCCGCGAGCGCGTCCGCGTAGGGCGCGAAACCGGCCGCGAGCCGCTGGATCGTGCGTTCGGCGGGCGCGGCATCGGTGTCTTCGTGAAACGCCGCGGCGCAGGGTTTGGCGGGATCGATATGCAGTACGTCGAGCGCTTCCTGCGCGGCGCCGCGCCGGATCGCGAGCGACAGCCGGCCGATCGCCGACTCCAGCCCGAAGCGATAGTTACGTTCGAGCCATACGACGCAGTCGGCGAGCGGCGCCGGCTGCGTCTCATCCGATGAAGACAACACCTCGGACGGCATGCCGAACAGGTCGTCGAAAAACGGCCGGGTTTCTTCCGACGGCGCATCGTCACGGCCCGTGGGCAACGCGTCACGCAAACGGCGTTCATCGATTCCCAGTGCCGTCGCGATCGAGCCGACGCCCTTGGCCGTGAACGCAGGTTGCGCGCTCAACTCGGCGAACACGGCGCCCGCTTCGACGGCCGCGAGTTGATCCTTGTCGCCGAGCATCACGAGATGCGTGTCAGGTGCGAGCGCATCGAACAGATGCGTCGCCATCGCGACGTCGATCATCGACGCCTCGTCGATCACGATCACGTCATACGGCAGCGGGTTGTCCCGATGATGACGGAAGCGCCCGTTCGGCCCGGTGCCCAACAACCGATGCAACGTGAACGAGGTTTGCGGCAAACGCGCCGCGAGTTCCTGCGGCAACGAACTGGCGCGCGCGAGCAGCGCCTCCTGCATCCGTTGCGCGGCCTTGCCCGTTGGCGCGGCGAGCGCGATGCGCAAGTCCGCGCGCGCATCCAGCAGACAGGCGAGCACGCCAACGACGGTCGTCGTCTTGCCCGTGCCCGGACCGCCGCTGACGATCGTCAGCCGCCCGGACAGCGCCATCACGGCAGCCACGCGCTGCCAGTCGATCTGATCGTCCTGCGGTTCGCCGAAATAACGCAGCAGCCTGTCGCGCAAACCTTGAGATGACATCTCCGCCGACACGGCATCTTGATCCGCGCCTCGTGCGTGTCCGACGAGCGACTGCGCAAGCCGTCTTTCATAATCGTAGTAACGCGCGAGATAAAGCCGCCCTTGCCCATCGACGACGAGCGGGCGCAACGCATGCGCCGGCTGCACGCCGTCGCTTGCGACACCGCTCGCGAGTAATGCGTCACGCACTTGCGCGACCTCGGCGTCGTAGCGCTTCGCGAGTTCGTCGAGCGGCACGCACACGTGTCCTTCCGATGTCGCGCGGCTCGCCGCAAACGCGCCGCGCGCGGCCCAGCGCACGGCGTCTGCGGATGCGCCGCCACGTTGCGCAAGCGCGCTCACGCGCCGCGCGAAGCCTTCGGCGAGCGCCGTGCTGAAATCCGCGGGCGCGGGGACATTGACCTCGACATCGGGCAACGGCTGATCGAACGTGCTCATTGCGCGCCTCCGTCCATCAATACATCGAGCGCCACGACGAGCGCGTAGTCCGGCCGCCGCGCATGCACGCCCGCCGCATGTTCGCCGTGTTGCCAGCCGGGCCGCACGCCGCGCACGAACAGATACAGATAGCCGCCAATGTGCCTGTCATAGTCATAGTCCGCGAGTCTCAGCCGCAGATAGCGATGCAGCGCGACGACATAAAGCAGCGCCTGCAGGTGATACGCGTGGCTCGCCATCGCTTCGTCGAGCGGCGCGGCGGCGTAGTCGTCGGGTGTGTCGCCGAGATGATTCGACTTCCAGTCGATCACCCAGAAGCGCCCGTCGTGCTCGACGATCATGTCGATGAAACCTTTGACGAAGCCGCGCAGCGCGCCCTGCTCCAGCGCGACGTCGGGAAAACCCTGCGCGGCGAGCAGCGCGCGCAACGCGGGAAAGTCCAGCGATGCCGCCGAGAACAGAAACTCCATCTCGTTGAGCCGGCGCTTCGGATCGAGCGCCGCGAGCGTCATGCCAGGCACGAGTTCCGTGCTGACGACATCGCCAAGCAGGCGGTGCATCATCGCGGGCAGACGTTGCGCGAGTTCAGGCTCGGCGGGCGCTGGCCGCTCGTGCAGCGCGCGTTCGATTGCGTGCGGCCACGTACTGCGGTCGGCGAAATCCGCGAGTTCGAACATGCGGTGCAGACACTCGCCCGCCGCCGGGCCGCGCGGAAAGGTGAGGATGTCGTCGGGCGCGAGCTCGACGGGCGCCGTGACCACATCGAAAAGAGCCGCGCTCGACTCGCCGCTGGCCACGTCCGCCAGTTCGTCGTGATCCGGACGTGCTTCTTCGCTTACCGCTGACGCATCGTCGGTCCGCGAGCCCGCCGCGATCAGAGAACTGAAGCTCGCCATGCGCCACGTGTCGCGCAATGCGCGCTGGTTCATGCGGGCGCGCATGCGAGCGCCGCTGTCGGCCAGGCTTTCCAGCGGCACCCGACGCGTAACGGACGGCAGATCCGCGATGGCCACAGGGTCGCCTGCCAGCGCCTCCCAATGCTGATAGACCGAGTCGTCATCGAGCGGCTTTGCGAGCCATTCATCGAAATCGCGCGCTTTGCCCGCAACGAGCCAGTTCAACACGCTGCGCGCCGATTCCTTCGTCGATCTCGACGCCAGATACGCGCCCGCCACCAGGTAACAGCGATACACGGCGCGCGTCAGCGCGACGTAGATCAGCCGCGCGCGCTCGGCCGCCTGTTCGCGCATCGCCTGGCGGTTTGCGTGATCCGCCTGCTCTTCGTCGCTGCCGTAGTGAAGCACGGCCGCACCATCGTCATCGTGATATTCGAGCGCGTCAGGCAGGACAGTCGCATACGGCTCGCGCAGGCGGCCGTCATTGAGGAACGGACAGAACACCACCGCGTATTCGAGGCCCTTCGACTTGTGCACGGTGACGATCTGCACGAGGTTGCGGTCCGACTCGAGCCGCAGCTGCGCTTCTTCGCCGCCCCGCCCGCTTTCCGCACGTTGCGCGGCGAGCCAGCGCAAAGTCGGCGCGATGCCCGGCTGCGTCGCGGCGCGCGCCTGCACGAGTTCGGCCAGATGGTTGACGTTGGTCAGGCGCCGCTCGCCTTCCGCGCCTTCTACGAGCCGCTGCGCGACGCGCAGTTCGCGCATCAGCGTGCGCCACATGACGGCGAAGCCGCGCTCGTGCCACAGCATCCGGTAACGCGAGAAGCGCTCGACCCAGCTCATTGCATCGACAGAGTGCGCGGCGTCGCCCGATATGGACGAAGCGTCGTCGATCTGTTCGAGCCGCCACAGCGTTGCGGCATCGAGACCGAACCAGTCGGTCGCGAGCGCCGCGCGCAACCGACGCAGATCGCCTGGCGTATCGACGGCGGCCAGCACGCGCTCAATCTGCTCGGAATCGAGCGATTCGAACACGGATGCCTGCGCCAGCTCGACGCTGCCCACGCCCCACGCGGACAACACGCGTTTGATCAGGCTGCCCTGCTTGTGCGTCTGCACGAGCACGGCGATATTGCCGGGCGCGAGCGGCTTGTCGCCGATCATCACGCTGCCGTCGCGCGCGCCGCGCAACAGACGCACGATCTCCGCCGCGCACGCCTCGCTCGCCGCGCGCTGCGCGTCTCGCTTGGTCAGCACCGCGTCGCCTTGCGGCAATGTCCACACGCGGAAGTCGCCATCCGCCGCGCCGTTGCGGTCGATGAGCGGCGGCCGCTGCCGCTCGCCTGCCCGCACAGGTTGATAGTCGAGCCCTTCGAGCACGAACGCCCGCGCGTTCGCTTCGAAAATGCGGTTGCACGCCTCGACGATGGGTGCCGTCGAACGCTGATTGACGGCGAGCGTGTAACGCGCCGACGCCTGCGCGCGCGCCGCGAGATAGGTGTGCAGATCAGCCGCGCGGAAACTGTAGATAGCCTGCTTCGGATCGCCGACGAGAAAGAGCGGACCCTTCGGCGCGAAGACGCGATTGAAAATCGCGAACTGCAGCGGGTCGGTATCCTGGAACTCGTCGATCAGCGCAGCGGGATAGCGCTTGCGTAACGCGTCCGCGAGCCACACGTGACTGGCGAGCGCGCGATACAGGTTCGAAAGCAGATCGTCGAACGACACGACGCGGCGCGTGCGCTTTCTTGCCGTCAGTTCGTGCGGCGCATAGTCGAGCCACTTCTGCACCAGACCTAGCCAGCGCGCGCGCTGCGCGGCTTCCGCCGCGAGCGAGGCGGCGGCGAGTTCGTCGGCCGCAATGAAGAACGCATGCGCGGGCGGCTCGAAATTCTTCTTCGTGCCTTTCGTCAACGCGGTGGCCGTCAGTTTCAGCGCTACTTTCGGCGGCGCCGCGTGACAGTCGTCCTGTGCGAAATAGTCGCTCCACGCGCTGATCGCGGAGCTCACCGTTTCGGCTTTGTGCGAGGTCTTGCTCAGACGCTCCTGCGCTTGTTCGAGCAGGCGCACGATATTGTCGCGCTCGGCATGCCACATCTCGCAGGCTTCGTCGAAGCGCGCCTGCATATCGTTCGGCGCACCTTCGGCTCCGCCGACATCGCCCCAGCGCAACTGCGCAAGCGGCTTCTTCAGCCGCCGCGCAAGCTGTTCATCGAGCGACGCGGGACCCGCGCCCTTCTCGACCAGCCACGCCGCGAACGACCGATGCGCCCCCGCAACGGGTTCGACCTGCTCGCGCCAGAAGTCCGCGGCCAGCTCGAAACGCAACGCGGCATCGTCCGCTTCCATCTCGAACGCGAACGGCATCGCGGCGGCAAATGGCGCTTCCTGCAACGCGCGCTGACAGAACGCGTGGATCGTGTGGATGGCTGCCTGATCGAACGTCCGCAACGCACGGCGCACCGTTTTCGCGGCGGCTTCGAGGTCGATGCCGCGTTCTTCGGAAAGCGTCGTTTCGAACAGCCGAACGATGAACGGATCGCCGCCATCGTCGCCCGTTTCGATCGCGCGCTGCACTTCGGCGAGACGCCCGCGTATGCGTTCATGCAGCTCCGCCGTCGCGGCTTTCGTAAATGTCACGACGAGAATCTGATCGGCGCTCAGATTCTTCTCAAGCAACAGCCGCACATAGAGCGCGCAGATGTTCCATGTCTTGCCCGTTCCCGCCGAGGCCTCGATCTGATTGACGCCGTCGAGATCGCACGCGAACACATCGAGTTCCTGCGCCGCGGGCGCATGCATCCATGCCGTACCGCTCATGATGCGCTCCTCAGATGTGCGACCAGCGGCTTGAAAACGATCGCGGCCAGTGTGCCGAACGGTTCGTCGAGCGTTAGCGGCGCGCCGCGAAACGCGATGCGTAACGCGGCGTCATCGGACTCGCCCCGCACGCGCTCGCTGATCCACGCGCCTTGCGCGGCGGAATCGCCGTCACTGACCTTCGCCCATGCGCTCTTCGGGAAAAAGCGCAGCGGAAACGCGCGCCCTGCGCTGAACAACGCGGCAAGCGGCGCCAGTTGATCCAAAGGCTTTTCAACAGGCCCAAGCTCGAACGACTCGCCGCTCGCATGCCATACCGTGCGACGCGGACCGTCGGGCAGCGCCGCGCAATAGACGAGATGCGACAGCCACGCGGACAGATAATCGCGCGCCGTGGGCCGCGCGTAACGGAACACGACCTGCCCCGTCGGCGTCAGCAGATTGAGCGTGCCTTGCAGTTGCAATGGACCTTCCGATGTTTTGCGCAACGCCGTTTCGTAAGGGCCAAAGAGCGCGATGTCGCCGGTGTCGGGCCAGCGCGCGTGGATGTCGAGCGAAAACGGCAGGCGCGTGACGCCCGACGCCACTTCGCGCCGCACGCGGTCGGCAAGGCCGCGCAACGCCGATAGCTCGCGCGTACGCCATACCGCGCCCGTCGCGCCGCCCGGCAACTCGGGGCTCGCTTCCGCGACGCGCTGCACGCGCTCGAAGGCTTCGCTGTCGAAGCCCGTATCGAGCAGCGCAGGCAGCAGACGCTCGGCCAATGCATCGCGGCCCGCGAAGTCGAGTTCGAACGGCTCCATATCGAGAAGCTCGCCCTGTGCATCGGAAAGCACGATGCCAAGCCGGTCGCGCAGCAATGCACGCGCGGGATGCCGCCAGAAGCGCTGGAAGTCGTCGAAGGGCACAGGCTCGTTCGGCACAGCGGGCAGCGGCGCATCGAAGAATGGCGCGGGCGCCTCGCGTGACGGCGCGGCGAGCAACGCGGCCAGTTCCGCGCGGTCGGTGTCGTACGTGAACAGGCCGCTCTTCGCGTTGAAGTAATCGGAAGCAAACGGCTGCAACGGATGCTCGACGATGAATGCGCGCCGTGCCACGTCCAGCTCGGCAGGCGACGCATCCTCCGCGGATGAAACACGCGCGAGGTGATCGAGCAGTTCGTCGACAAGCGCGGCAGGCGGCAACGGCGCGTTGTCGCGGATGCTGCGCCCCGTGTACGCGATCAGCAGACGGTCTTGCGCGGCAAGCAGCAGATCGAGGAACAGATTGCGCTCGTCGTCGCGCCGCTGGCGGTCGCCCGCCTTGCCGAACTCCGCCATCAGATCGAACTCGTCGGCGCGCGCGAGGCTCGGCAGCACGCCGTCGTCCATGCCGAGCATGCAGACGATTCTGAACGGCAAGCCACGCAGGCTCGTCAGCGACGAGAACGTGACGCTGCCCCACGGCACGCCGCCGCGCGCCGGGTCGTCGAGCGCTTCGGACAGCGACGTACGCACCACGGCCGCTGGCAATGGAGTGTCGCCCGCGCCCGCGCGCATGGCTTCGCTCATGGCATCGACGGCGTCGCGCACGGTGGCCAGGCTGTCCGCGAAGTCGACGCCTCCGTCGAAACAGCGGCCCAGCACTTCGAGCAGCAATTGCGTCCATTCGACGGGCGTCATGTCGTCAGAGCAACGACGCGCGAACGCATCGACATCGTCGACGAAGCTCGCGAGGCGCCCGAGCAGTTCCGCATCCGAGCCGTCAGCGCCTTCGACGGGCAGCCATGCATCTACCGGCTGACCGCCTTCGGGCATCGCGTAGCCGAGAAAGAGGCGCGTGAGCGCATCGGCGAAGGTGTGGCGCGCGACGGGTATCGCGCTGTCGGCGGGCGGCACGGGTGCGAGACCGCGCCGCGCACCGGCTGCCGCGAGCCATTCCTGAATGTCTTCGAGCGCCGCCGCGTCGATGCCGTAGCGCGCGGCGATCGCGTCGACACGCAGCCATTCGATCAACTCCGGCGCGCCGACATTGCGCTCGGGCAACGCGAGCCAGTCGAGCAGCACGCGCGCCACGGGATTCGCCTGCGAAGGCGGCAAACCGGTAATGCGATACGGAATGCGGCGCGTGTCGCCCGAGGGCGCGGTGCCGAACACGGCGTCGATCAGCGGGCCGGCCGCGCCGAGATCAGGCAACGTGACGAGCACATCGGAAGGCTGCAGATCGTCGAACTCGTCGAACCAGCCCAGCAGGCGGTCGTGCAGCACTTCGAGCTGGCGCGCGAGGCTATGGCACACATGCACTTCGATGCCGCGTTCTTCGGGCTGCGCGTCGAGATCGCGCTCGTCGCGCAGATCGAGCATGCCGTTCTGCACGGCGGCGAGCCATGTCGGCGCGGCGTTTTCGGCGAAGTACGAGGCCTCGGCCGAGGCCGCGCTTTCCGTCAGCTCGTGCAGCATGTGAAGCTGCGCCTGCGTCTGGCGTGCCCATTCGGCGAGCAGCGGATGGCCGACTTCCTGATAGTCGAGCTGGCCCGCCGCATCGAGCGCTTCGACGCGCCCCACGCTGACGATGTCGAACCAGAACTCGCGGCACGGGTTCATCGCGTACACACGCACATCGATCCAGCGCGACAGCTCGCGCAGCAACGCGATATGCAAAGGCGGCATGGTCGGCAGCGCGAACACGCTGACGGACTCGGGCCACTCGGCTCGCGCGATCGCGTCGAGATCGAGCGAGCGCACTTCGTCGAGAAAGCGATAGGCAGGCGGCGTGGCGGCGTCCGCGGAATGCGCGTCGCCTGCGACCTCGCCGAGCAGCGTGCGCCACAACGCGCCCTGCCAGCGCTCGTCCTCTCGCGCCGCGGCGCTCGCGCCCGTCAGGCGCGGGCCGGAGTCGTCCGCTGCGCCGCTTGCGAAGATCGAACCGCCCTTCTGCCATTGCAACAGCCATTCGGGACGATAGGTCAGATAGTGGTCGAGCACCGTTGCGACACGGCGCGCGAGCTCATAGCGCATCGGCGCATCGGCAGCATCGAGGTAACTGCGCAGACGCGGCGACGCGTTCCACGGCCGCGCTTCATCGGCATCGCCGAGCAGACGGTAGCAGCGCCACACGAGCCGGTCCGGCGAGAAAGGCGAACTCTTCGGCACGTCTTTGATGACGCCGCCGATCTGCGTCCACAGCCATTGGGCAAGGTAACTGAACTGAATGTTGGCGCACACGCCTTGACGCGCGGCGATATCGAGTTCCAGCCGCCGCCGCACGGCCGCGCTCGGCACGATCACAGGTTGCGCCGTCCACGGACTGGAAGGCGTGGCACCTAGTCCGTCGAGCAGCGCGCCGACGAGCACATCGTACCGGTTCGAATAGAAAAGCTGGAGCATGGATTGGCTTGAAACAGGCGGCGCCGCGCTGATGCACGGGCCGTGTGAAGAAACGATGCGACAGCATAGCAAACGCATTCGCAGACACGAAACCTGGCCATCCGGCAGATGGTCCGGGCGGGGCCAAATCAGTTAGACTCGACGGCAGTTCGAGCTGGCGACAGGCCCAGAATGTTGGCCCCGGCTGCATCATCAACATACAGACACGAGACACCAGGCGGTCGATGCGCTATTCAGTCGAAATCAAGAAGTTTCTGTATAGCCAGTACTTCTATGGCGGCTTGCGCATCGCAGTGGGCGTGTCGCTGCCCGCCGTCCTTTGCCTGATCGTGTTTCACAACCGCGAGCTAGGCTTCACGATCGCCACGGGCGCGCTCGGCGCGTGTGCCGTCGACATGCCCGGTCCGCTCAAGTACAAGCACAACGAAATGCTCGCGTGCAGCGTGATCGGCTTTCTCGCCGCGCTCGCCACCGGGCTTGCGACCGTCAATCCCGTCGCGCTGTGGTGCACCGTCGTGCCGCTCACGTTCGTGCTGTCGCTGATCGTCGTCTACGGCAACCGCTGGCCGCAGATCAGCTTCGCGACGCTCTTCATGATGGTCGTCACGCTCGAAGAGCACTTCACGCCGATGCAGGCGCTCATCAACGCGTCGTGGATACTCGTGGGCGGACTGTGGTTCACGTACTGGTCGACCTTCGTGAGCCGCTGGATGATGTACCGGATCGAGCAGCAGGCGCTCGCCGAAAGCGTATTCGCGCTCGCCGACTATCTGCTCGCGCGCGCGGACTTCTTCGACCTCGACAACGATCTCGACGAGTGCTACCGCAACCTCGTCGCAAAGCAGATTGCGGCCGTGGCGATGCAGGACGCCGCGCGCGACATCGTGCTGCGCAATCTGCCCAAGCTGAAGAGCGGCCGCTTGCAGCCACGCCGCGCGACGCTCTTCAACCTGTTCATTCATACCGTCGATCTGCACGAGCAGTTCGTCGGCGCACATACCGACTACCCGCTGGTGCGCAATACGTTCGGCGGTTCGGACCTTCTGATCTTTTATCGTGACCTGATTCGCAAGGCGGCCGCGGACCTCGAGGACATCGGCCTCGCCGTGCTGCAGAACGAGCCGCCGCGCGCGCGGATCAACGTGAAGGCGGAGTTGCGCGCGATCGAATTCGAAATCGACCTGATGCGCAAGCAGGACTTGCCGAAGAAGAATCCGGAAGCCTACTCGACCGTCTCGGCTTCGTTCAGACGCGTCTGGAGCGCGACGCGCCTGATCGACCGGATGCGCAAGAACCTTGCGAACGAAGAAAGCACGAAGGAAACCGATCTGCGCATCGACCAGGCGCTCACGCGCTTCGTGTCGAGCCGCCGCGTGCCGTTCGGCTCGATCTTCTCGAACCTGACGATGGCGTCGCCCAGCTTCCGGCATGCGTTGCGCATGACGATCGCCGTCGCGATCGGCTTCTGGCTCGGGCGCCTGTTGCCGCTCACCAATGCCTACTGGATCGTGATGACGACCGTCATCATTCTGAAACCCGGTTATTCGCTGACCAAGCAGCGCAATGGACAACGTATCGTCGGCACGCTGATCGGCTGCGCGGCGAGCATCGCGCTCATCATGAGCGTAAAGGAACCGCATATCCTCATCATCGTGATGTTCGCGTGCATGGTGATGAGCTACAGCCTGCTGCTGTTCAATTACACGGCGAGTGTCGTGTTCACGTCGTCTTATGTGCTGCTGATGTTCCATCTGCTCGCGCCCGGCAGCCTGCATATCATCGGCGAGCGCGCGATCGACACGGTCGTCGGCTGCGCGATCGCGATTGCCGCGAGCCATCTGTTCCCGTACTGGGAATATCGGCTGATGGGCAAGCTCGTCAACGACATGATCGCCGCGATGCGCAGCTATCTGGAAGCAAGCTGGTGGTGGGGAGACAAGCCGGTCGCTGCCGTCATCACGCCCTCCGCGCTAACTGAAGCGGCTGCGCTGGCGCCCGCCGTGGCCATCGCGGAAATTGCCGCGAGCGGCGCTAGCGGAATCATGGAAATGTCCGGCAACCCGGCTGCTTCGGGATCGAATGCGTCGGGATCGGCCGCCGCATCTGCTGGTTCGCCGGGTGCTGCAGCCAAAACATCCGCCCCTACGCCCGCCGCCGCTGCCGCCGCGAGCGCGCTCGATCGCGACTATCGCTACCGGCTCGCGCGCAAGAACGTACATGTCGCGTTCGCCAATCTCGGCCAGGCGTTTCAACGGATGATGCTCGAGCCCAAGTCCGCCCAGAAGTTCGTACCGGAACTGAACGACCTGCTCGTGCGCTCTCACGTGCTCGCGTCGCAGATCACGGCGGTGGCGCCGTTGCTGCGCACGTCGTCCCAACAGATGGGCGGGCCGTCGCATCAGCCGCTGCAACGTGCACTGACGGTGATACGCGACAACCTTGCGAAAGCCGAGGAAGGCGACCCGCCTCCCGCAGATCAAGCGGACATTTCAAAGCAGTTGACGCGTGAACTCGATGCGATGGTGATCGAAGCGGAACGCTCGCCCGACTACACGCCGGATGCCGTGCACGATCTGAAACTGCTCGCGCATCAGTGCAAGCAGATGCTTGCCGCGTCGTTTCAGATCCGCAAGGATGCGGGCGTGATCCGCTTGCCCGAGAACTAGCTGAGAGGGCCGCGCTTACTGCGACGCACCCTTTGCCGCATTCACGGCCGTCGCAGCAGCGGATGCTGCTGACGCCGTCGAATCGGTGGGATTATCGCGGTCGTATTCGCGCTTTTCGGAGATCGCGTTGTAGAGAATCGTCGCGATCACCAGCAACACGACAACGACGATAAACACTGCGATGCCAAGCGTCGGGTTTTTCTTCTTGCGCGGATCGTTCATGTGTCGGGCTCTGCTGGCAGGTGGATGCGGCAAAGCGGGCATTCTACGCCGAAGCACCTTGCGCAAGGCTTGCAGACGGGCATGCCGGTGCGCTCATGGAGCAACCTCGCGACAACCCGAAGCAGACCGGCAAAGCTAGCGCCCTTCAGCGACCACGGACGCCCGCACCGGCAACGCCGTCGAATACTTGATCTGCTCCATCGCGAAGCTGGAACTCACGTCGTAGAGCGGCACGGCGCGGATCAGTTGCTTGTAGACACGGTCGTAATCGTCGATATCCGAGACGACCACGCGCAGCAGATAGTCGGTCTCGCCGCTCATCCGGTAGACCTCGACCACTTCGGGAATGTCCTGCACCGCGCGCGTGAAGTCCTGCGCCCAGGCTTCCGTATGCTGGTTCGTGCGCACGGCGACGAACACCGTCATGCCGACGCCGAGTTTGCGCGGATCGCACAGCGCGACCTGCGCGCGGATCACCCCCGCTTCCTTGAGCCGTTGCACGCGCTTCCAGCATGGCGTTTGCGACAGGTTCACCCGCGCCGCGAGTTCCGCGATCGGCATCGTCGCGTCTTCCTGCAGGAGTTCGAGCAGCCGCCGATCAATGATGTCCATTCCCATCTTTCCACCCAGATAGAAAATTATTCTATTTCTCGTCAAGACGAGGGAATTATATGAAAACTCTTTCTCTGCGCAAATCGGTATAAATGAGGGCAGTCCAGATCTCGAAAAACAACGTCAGCGGAGCCTTCCATGAACCCGTCAGCCGGCCTGATCACACGCGAACCCGCGTTGGCCGAAAACCTTTCCATGCCCTGCGCCATACCCGCGGCGGGCGCGATCTCGCAACTTTGTGCGGCGCTCGACGCCGCCTTCGACGCCTGCGCCGGCTCCGATGATCCGTCGCGGCACGCGGCCTTCGCGCGCGGCGTGCGCGCAGCGCTCGCCGAAGCCGCCGCCGACGCATCGCTGCTCACCGAAGCGCAACGCGAAGGCGCCGCAACCTGCTATCGCCGCCATCTGCTCGCCGCCGATCCACAAGGCCGCTATGCAATCGCTGCGCTCGTCTGGATGCCCGGCCAGGCAAGCCCGGTTCACGCGCATCACACGTGGTGCGGCTATGCCGTCATCGACGGCGCGTTGACGGAAACCATTTACGACCTGAACGCCGACACCGGCTGCGCGACGCCTGCACGCGACCAGATGCGCGAACCAGGTGCCGTGTCGTTCACGCGCTCAGGCCGCACCGGCATCCATCGGCTCGGCAATTGCAGCGGCAGCACCGCTGTCTCGCTTCACATCTACGGCGTGCCCGGCGAACAGATCACGACTCATGTGAACGACATCATGCGCGTCGCCGACAGTTCACAAGCCATCGCGGCCTGAACATCTCTCGTTGTGCGCATCAAACGAAAGGCGTCACGCATAACCGCGTGACGCCTTTTTCGTAAGAACCTTCGCCCTCTTTCACGTCTTCCCGCCGTCGCCCGCCGTTGGAATCTGCGGCGGCACGGATGCCGTTTGCCCCGTCGACGGCGGCGCCGGACGCGGCTCGTGCGACACGTCGCGCGCCGGCGGCATGGCGCCGCCCTTCTTCGGCCTGAACGGCGTCGTCGTGCCCGTCGCGGCTTCGCGCGCGTGTTCCCGCTCGTGTTCCTCGTGTTGCGCGAACGCTTCGTCCTTCAACACCTCGCCCACTTCGTCGCCGCGCGACGTATGTATGCGCATCTGCGGCACGGGAATCTCGATGCCCGCTTCGTCCATCTTGCGCTTCAGACGCAGATTGAAGGCGCGCGCCACGCTCCACTGCTGCAACGGCCGTGTCTTGATCTGTCCTTTGACGACCATCCAGTTCGGATCGAAGCGGTCGAGCCCCCACACTTCGACGGGACCGAGCATCTCGCGCCGGTAACGGAAATCGGCCATCAGGTCCGCGCCGACGGCACGGATCAGTTGCGTCACCTCGTCGACATCGGCGGAAAACGGCACGCGCACTTCGAACACCGCATACGCGAAATCGCGCGACAGGTTCTTCACGATCTTGATCTGCGAGAACGGAATGGCGTGGATCGCGCCCTGGCCGTCGCGCAGCCGAACGGTGCGGATCGACAGATATTCGACCGTGCCCGCGTGCCCGCCGTCGATGTCAATCCAGTCGCCGACCGAGATCGTGTCCTCGATGATGATGAACAGGCCCGTGATCAGATCGCTCACCAGTGACTGCGCGCCGAAGCCGATCGCCAGACCGATCACGCCCGCGCCCGCCAGCAGCGGTGTCACGTTGATGCCGAGATTGGCCGCCGTGACGATGCCCGCGATCGTCAGGATCGTCACGAACAGCACGTTGCGCACGAGCGGCAGCATCGTGCGCGCGCGCATGCTCGGGTTCTTCGACTTGTTGCGCGGGCCGCTCGGGTTGACGGCTTCCTGGATCGCCGTGTCGATCAGTATCCACACGAGCCACGACACGAACACCGTGATCAGGATCGCCGTCAGCGCGTGTGCGATGCCGCGCGCCGTCACGCTCTCTTCGATGATCTGCGCAAGCGACACGTCCCACAGCCGCGACGCGAATTCGAAGTACGCGAGCCAGACGAACAGCGTGATCAGCGTGCCCGCGAAGCGCAACAGGCGAGTCAGATAAGGCGAGCGGCGCCTCCGGCGCACATTGCGCGGCCGCGTCACGCGCAGCACGATGGCCGACAGGAAGAACGCAAGCACCAGCAGCAGCGCCGTCACGACCGAAATCTGCAACACGTTCTCACCGCTGCCGATGCCGCCGATCGTCGCGATCACGGAAGCTGTCGCTAGCACGAGCATCGGCACGTGCCAGAGCGACGCGAGCACTTCGAAGCCGTCGGTCGCGGCCTTGTGATCGTGCCGCTGTTCATAAGCGCGATTGCGGATCAGATGCGCGACGGGACGGCGAAACGCGAGCGCGAAGTACGCGGTCAACACGGCCGCCGTCATGTTCGAGACGGTCGACACCAGCGCCGCGAGATTCGTCCCGAGCTCATGCGCGACGTCGTAATTGACGGCGGCATCGCCGAGCGCGCTGCAGATGCCGATCGCGAATAGCGGCCGGCGCGCCTGCTCGATCAGCAGGCGCACGGCAGTGCGTCGATGGCCCGAGCCGAACAGCGAGAACATGATCAGGCAGATCGCCGAGAACACGGCGCCCGCGACGATCGCATACGCGATCACCATCGCGATCGTGCGGCCGAGCGAATCGGGCATCGAGCGCACGAACATCAGCGCGGCGACGAACGCGACGATCCACGGTCCGACGCGGCGCAGCGCGAAAATCAGCAGCTCGCGCGTGGTCGGATTGGGATCGAGCCGCACGACGATACCAAACCGCGCGTAGATCCTGCGCTGCAGATAAATCAGACCCGCCGCGCACGCGCCCCATCCCGCGAGCACGGCGATCATGTTCAGCAACACGCGCCCAAAGTGCTCGCGCCCCTGGCTCGTGACGATCGTATAGATTTCGTTGCCCGCCGCGTTGAAGCGGCCCGACCAGTAGTTGAGCGGCGAGCGTCCCTGCTGCACGTCGGTTTCAAACGATGCAATGCCCGCGGCGATCGCGCCGAGCAGACCGGCGCTCGACGGTGCGCTGGCGGACACGGGCGGCCCGACCGTCTTCGTCGCGTCGCGCAGTTTTTTCAGCTGCGTGACGAGCGCGGTGCGCTGGCGGTCGTTGTCGAGCGTCGTGATCACGCTGTCGAGCGATTTCTCCAGTTCGGCCTGGCTGGCGGGCGACGGTGCCGATGCCGCATCCGCCGCCGACGCGCCCGACGCGGGCGCCGCCGTCGAAACCGTCGCGCTATTGATCAGGCTCTGCAGCGCGGGAATCATCGGCGCGCCGGGAGTGGCGCCTGCAGCCTGCGCGGTGCCCGGCATGCCGAAACAGGCGCCAGCGAGCGCGAAACACAGGCACAAGGCGGACGCGAGCGCACCCGCACGCGCCCGGCGCAATGCTCCGGCGTGCGAAAAGAATTGGGATAAAGCGCGAAAAACGGCGTCAATCGCCAGAAGCCCGCCGGATGACGGCGCAGCCTGCGATTCACGCCGCGCGAGGCATGACTTCATGGCAATCCGTGGCTTTTATGCAAACAATCTGCATGGGAACGGGAGACGCCAAGTTTAGCGGGTGTCGTCGAGGGAAAGCTCCCCGATGCGTAACCGAATGTTAGTGCACTTGCGCGGCGGCGCGACAGTCGCTCATGCGCGCCGCGCGGCGGATGCGTGGCGCGTGGCGCGGTTTCGAAGCCCTCAGTACGCGACGGTCGCGAGCTGATGAACGAAACGGCCCTGCTCCAGCTCGTCGACGAACGCGATTGCGTAGTCTTCCGCCGAAATGCTGCTGTTGCCCTGCGCATCCACGATCAGCGCGTTGGCGCCCGTGCGAAACGTGCCTCTGCGCTCGCCCGGCGCGATCAGCGCGGCGGGCGCGAAGAACGTCCAGTCGAGATCGCTGGCGGCACGCAGGATGGGCAGCACGTCGCGGTGCGCGAGCGCGATCGCCTTGTAGGCGTCCGGAAAGCCTTCCGTGTCGACCAGTTGCTTGCCGGGCGCCACTTCGAGCGAACCCGCGCCGCCCACCACAACGAGACGTTTGATACCCGCCGCGCGCGTGCCTTCGACCAGCGCACGGGTCGCCTTGTCGATCTGCGCGAGGTTGTCCTGCGGCGGCGCATAGGCGCTCGCGACGACATCGTGTCCGCGCGCCCCGGCTGCGACGCTCGCCGCATCCGTCACGTCGGCCTGCGCCGCTTTCAGGTTCGCGACATCGGCGGGCGCGCGTTCGGGATTGCGCGAGAAAGCCGTCACCTGATGCCCGCGACGCGCCGCTTCCGCCGCGATGCGCGAGCCGATCATGCCCGTTGCGCCGAACAGCGCGATCTTCAGTGTCTTGCTCATGTCAATGTTCCTTCCGCTTAAATGTAACTATGTCGATTACATATTTGTTTAAAAAAATCGGGGCGATGCCCCGCACTTCGTGCTTCGACTGCGTTCAACCCTCCGCGGCTTTGCGCTTGCGTTCGCGCGCCCGTTCCGCGCGCACGACGTCGGCCGTCGCGTCGGCCAGCGTGCGCGACGCCAGCGACGCTTCGAGCGCCTGTTGCGCATCGCCGATGATGCCCGTCAGCACCGTCTGGATGTTGCGTCCGACCATGCACGCCGGATTCGGCGTCTCGCGATGCATGGCGAATAGCTGCGCATCGTCGACGGCGCGGTAGATGTCGAGCAGCGTGATGTCCTCGGGCTCGCGCGCCAGCAGCGCGCCGCCGCCCGCGCCCAGTTGCGACGTGGTGAGGCCGGCTTCCGCGAGCATCGCCAGCAGACGCCGGATCAGCACGGGATTCGTGTTCACGCTTCCCGCGATCATGTCCGACGACAGCGGCACGCCTTCCTGCAACGACAGCAGGGCGAGCACATGAACCGCAAAGGCAAATCGGCTACTCGTATTCACAACGCTAGATCATCCGATGCGCATCAGACGCGCAAATCACCTCGCACCAGCCGGCGACGATGTGTAATCATCATAGTTACACTTATCGCGCCGGTCAAGCGCGGGTTTATTTGTCCATCTGTTTTTGGGCGTCGCTGGCCTCGGTGGGCGCGGATTGAGCGCTGGTCGTCGATGCTTCGCTCGACCACTGCTGCAACTTGCGTCCCGCCGTTTCAAGCCCTGCGCCCGTCGAGCCCATCGCCTTGTTGACGGCGGCGTTGGTCGCACTGGCGGCGTTGTCCAGATTGGCTCGCGCCTGCGACGCGAGCGCGTTCGGATCGAGGTTGATCGACGGGCCGGATGCGGCCGTGTCGAGATTCTGTTGCGCCGTGGCCTTCGCGGCGTCGACCTGCTGGCCGACATAGCTCGCGGCCTGGTCGAGCTTCTGACCGGCCTGCTGCGAGAGATCGTTGAGCTTCGTCGACGTCTGCCCCGCCGATGCATCGTTTTTCTGGCAAGCGGCAAGGCCCGCGAGCAGCATGACAGCAAAGGCAGTAGTACGGACGAGCGGATGGCGTGAGAGTGGTTTCATACTTGTGGTCGAGCCGCGGCGAGCGGCTTCATCATGCGAAAACGCCTCAATGATACGCCGTTGCGCGTGACGGACTCTTCGGCCTCCACCGCGAAGCCCGCCCGCTCGAATGCGTGCCTCGCGCTGACGCTGACGTCGGCCGTCAACGCAAGCGCGCCCGCAACGCGCGCCCGTGCTTCGAGCCGCGCGAGCAGTTCTGCCGCGAGCCCTTGACGCATAAAGGCCGGCGCGACATAGAGCATCTCGATGTGATCGGCCGGATGGAGTTGCCCAAACCCGGCATACGCCCCACCGCGCAAAGCGACCAGCGTAATGCCGCGCGCAAGCCGCGCGCCGAAAGCGGCGAGGTCGTCGGCGGCTGACGCCCATGCCTCGCGCGCCGCCGGGTCGTAACCCGCGGCGGCCAGCGCCGCGTCGCGAAAGAGCGCAGCGAGAGCCGCAGCGTCAGCGGCCCGGAACAGGCGGAAGGCGAAAGGAATTGGATCGGTCATGCGTTTGCGATGTTGTCGACGACCCTGGAGTAGACTGGCCGACGTTCGACGTGTTCCCTCAACCACTGGAGGCATGCGATGGCAGCAAAGAAGATTCTGTTCCTGACGGGCGACTTCGCCGAGGATTACGAAACAATGGTGCCGTTCCAGGCGCTACAGGCAGTCGGCCATATCGTCGATGCCGTCTGTCCCGGCAAGCGCGCGGGCGAGCGCGTGAAAACGGCGATTCACGATTTCGAGGGCGACCAGACGTACACCGAGAAGCCTGGCCACTACTTCACGCTCAACGCAAGCTTCGATGAGATCGATCCGTCGCAGTATGACGCGCTCGCGATCGCCGGCGGCCGTGCGCCGGAGTATCTGCGGCTCAACGCGAAAGTGATCGAGGTCGTGCGCCAGTTCGCCGAAAGCAATAAGCCGATCGCCGCGATCTGCCACGCCGCGCAACTGCTCGCCGCCGCCGATGTGATCCGCGGCAAGCGCATTTCGGCTTATCCCGCGTGCGCGCCCGAGGTGAAGCTGGCGGGCGGCGACTACGCGGACATTCCCGTCGACGCGGCCGTCACCGACGGGAACTTCGTCACGGCGCCCGCGTGGCCCGCGCATCCCGAATGGCTGCGGCAGTTCCTCGTGGTGCTCGGCACGCGTATCGAACTTTGATCCGCGTCAAGGCCGGGCATGCGTCCGGCCTGTCGATCAGGCGCGCATGCGCGTTGTCTATCCTGTTTGAGAGTTCTCCGATTTCCGTGACCGGTACCGCCACCTAGAGTTGCAGGTTAACTTTGGAAGGCACCATCATGGATCTCACAAACTGGGTGATTATTCTCGCTGTCGCGCTGATCTCGCTAACCTTCTTCTGCTCGCGCGCGCCGGCACACTGGTCGATCGAAAACCGCGCGCGGCGCTTCACCGGTACGCGTCTGCTGGCCCAGGCCGTGCTGTCGTTCTGGACCGCGCTTCTCATCCTCACGCGCGGGCTGTTCGCGCTGGGTTCACCCGCCATTCACGTCGCGCCCACGGTCATCCTGACGGGCGCGCTGCTTCTGATCGTCGCAAGCGGCTACTGGTCGGTCCGCGGCCGCAGAATGCTTAAGCCGCGCCGCCTGTTCTCCGCCTCCTGAGCGCTTCGCGGGCATGCGACGCGCTATCGCGCATCCGCCCGCAACGCCTGTCCATCGCCCCCTGTCACCGCCTCGTGCTCGTCGTCGCGCGACGGCGCAGCGGCATCCGGCAGCGACACATAAAACGTCGTTCCCACACCCTCCGTCGATTCAGCCCACACGCGTCCGCCGTGCCGCTCGACCATGCGCCGCACCAGCGCCAGACCGATCCCCTCGCCCGCCGCCACGTTGCCGTGCAGCCGTTGGAACGCGCTGAACAGGCGCGGCATCGCGATTTCCGGAATACCCAGGCCGTTGTCCTTCACATAGAAGATGCGCAGCGTCTGCACGCCGGGCGGCGCAGGCGCCGTGCCGATCTCGACGACACCCGAGCGCTCCGGGCTCAGATAGTTGATCGCGTTGCCGATCAGGTTCGCGAAGATCTGCTCGAGCGCTGTCGGATCGCCCCACACGGGCGGCAGCGCCTGCACGATGACGCGCGCGCGATGATCGCGAATCGTGGCCTGCATCGCGTCAACCACGCGTTGCACGATGTCGCGCACCTCGACCTGCTGACGCCGGTATTCGACGCGTCCGACGCGCGATAGCCGCAGCAGCGCGTCGATGATGTGCGACGCGCGCAATACGGCCGTCTGCAGGAAATGCAGCGCCTCGCCGATGTCCTCGTCGATCAGCCGCTCGACATGCTCACGCTGGTGCGTCGACAGCGACGACTGACGCAGGGCTTCGCGCAGATCGTCGCACGCATGGTTCAGCTCCTTCGAGAAACCCTGCAGATTGACGAGCGGCGCGCGCAGATCGTGCGACACGCTATAGATGAACGTCTCGTTTTCCTGGGTTTGCTGGCGCAGCGTTTCGTTGGTCTGCGCGAGTTCGGCGGCGTGGCGGCCCAGATCGGACTGGAAGCGCGCCTGCTGGCGCTCCGCTTCGAGCAGCTTGCGGCTCGTCATATGCAGCGTCAGATCGAGCCGCGCGATTTCATCGTTGCCGGGCGTGAGCGGCGCCAGCGGCTCGTTGCTGGCGAGCCGGCTGGCGTTGTCCGACAACAGCGCGAGCCGGCCGCGCACGCCGCGCGCGAACACCCAGAACGCAATCGCGACGAACACCAGCGAGCCGAGCACGGCCGCGACGATCAGCGACTGCTGCCGCTCCCGCGCCGCCGCGGCCTCGGCCGAGCGCACCGAATCGAGCTGCCGCTCTTGCGCCTGGAACGCCGCGATCTGCGCGCGAAAGCCGTCGAGCACATCGGTTCCGGCGAGGTCGCGAAAACGCTGCAGCACGTCGCGCCGGCGTCCCGAGCGGATCAGGTCCTGCACGCGGTCCGACCATTGCCGGTACATCTGCACGGCCTGGCGGATCTGCGCGGCGCGCTCGACTTGCACGGGATTGTCGGCGACCAGCTCGGCGAGCCGGTCGATGCGCCGGTCGACATCCATCCAGAACGCCACGGGCGTAGAGGTATCGCGTGTGCCGCTGACGACGGCGCCGCGCAACCGCACCGATTCCAGCAACACGGGCCCGAGAATGCTGGCTGTCTGACGCAGCACATCTTCGCTGTGCATGCTCCAGTGCTCGGCCTGTTCGGCATCCGACTGCGCCTTCATGAGGCCCGACAGCAATGCCAGTTCGAAGACGGCGGGGATCGCAATCAGAAGCAGGCCTTTGGTCGTCAGTCTCATGCGCGCGCCGGGAGAGTCGGAAGCCGGCGGGTCGCGCCGGGGACGGCACATTATGTCGGCGATTGCAGTCCGTGACAAAGCGCGGCTCGGCGGGCGCGTCGCCAATCTGGTGCAGGCGGGAGCCAGTCGCGGACGCGTGGCGCAGCGCTTTTCCGAGCCGCTTTCCGTTGCGCTCGTGTGCCGATCATCGCGTTATGAAATCGAAGGGAAATATTAAGCAAATCACAGGAATATGCCCGTTTTTGGGATACGCGGATGCCCCAATTCCGCACTAGTGCACACTATCGGTGCCAATTCGGCGGACGCGCGTTGCGTGAACTGACGAACCGAAACACCATCAGCCCACGCCAGCCCATTCCAGTGCAGTTCCGCACCGACAACACGCGTTCGCGCATCTATTTGGCCCACTTCTTGCATTCGATGCCCGCTTTTTGCGCATCGCAGGAATTAAACGGATGGACAGTCTGAAAACCGGCACCGATACCCTCTTTCTTCTACTCGGCGCGGCGATGGTGCTCGCGATGCACGCGGGCTTCGCGTTCCTCGAGCTGGGCACGGTCCGCAAGAAAAATCAGGTCAACGCGCTGGTGAAGATTCTGGTCGACTTTTCGGTATCGACGATCGCGTATTTCTTCATCGGCTACACGATCGCTTACGGCGTCCAGTTCTACGGCAGCGCCGAAACGCTCGCCGCGCACAACGGCTATGCACTCGTGCGCTTCTTCTTCCTGCTGACGTTCGCCGCCGCGATTCCCGCGATCGTGTCGGGCGGCATCGCCGAGCGCTCGAAGTTCAACCCGCAGCTGTTCGCGACCTTCGTGCTGGTCGGCTTCATCTACCCGTTCTTCGAGGGGATCGTCTGGAACGGCCACTTCGGCATCCAGACGTGGCTCACGCAGACGCTCGGCGCGCCCTTCCATGATTTTGCGGGCTCCGTGGTCGTGCACGCGTTCGGCGGCTGGGTCGCGCTGCCCGCCGTGATGCTGCTCGGCGCGCGCCACGGCCGCTATACGCGCGACGGCCGCATCGCCGCGCATCCGCCGTCGAACATTCCGTTTCTCGCGCTCGGCGCGTGGGTGCTGGCCGTCGGCTGGTTCGGCTTCAACGTGATGAGCGCGCAGACGATCGACAAGATAAGCGGCCTCGTCGCCGTCAACTCGCTGATGGCGATGGTCGGCGGCACGCTGACCGCGTGGCTCGCGGGCCGCAACGACCCGGGCTTCACGTATAACGGCCCGCTCGCGGGACTGGTGGCCGTATGCGCCGGCTCGGACGTGATGCATCCGCTCGGCGCGCTGATGACGGGCGCCGTCGCGGGCGTACTGTTCGTCTATATGTTCACGATCGTGCAGAACCGCTGGCGCATCGACGACGTGCTCGGCGTGTGGCCGCTGCACGGCCTGTGCGGCGCGTGGGGCGGCATCGCGGCGGGGATTTTCGGCTTGCACGCGCTGGGCGGGCTGGGCGGCGTCTCGTTCGCGGCGCAGGTGATCGGCACGCTCGGCGGCGTCGTGTTCGCGACGCTCGGTGGCACGATCGTCTACGGCGCGATCCGGATGACGGTTGGGCTGCGCATCGACCAGGAAAACGAGTTCAACGGCGCCGACCTGTCGATCCACAAGATCACGTCGACGCCAGAGCGCGAAACGGTCGGCTGACGGCATCTGGCGCACCAATGCAAGCCCGCCGCGTCTGGTGTAACCTCGCGTTTCCAGGATCGGGACATGCCGTTGGGCGCGCCGCCGATCCTTCATACAAACGCGCGCGCCGATGTTAGACTTGCGCGCGCCGGAGATGGCATTCTCCTAAACCGCCCTCGTGGCTGATGATGCCTGCTTCGCCCGGACCTGCGGACGTTGCAGCGTCACGCCTCGCCGCAGCCCGGTTCGTCGATGTTCGGCTTTCCAGGCTTGCTCATGTATCTGTCCATTCTTGCCGTCGGTATCGGTGGCGCACTCGGTTCGCTGTTTCGCTGGTTTCTCGGTCTGCGCCTCAACGCACTCTTTCCGGCGCTGCCGCTCGGCACGCTCGCGTCGAATGTGATCGCGGGTTACATCATCGGCGTGGCCGTCGCATACTTCGGGCGCAACCCGCAGATCGCGCCCGAATGGCGCCTCTTCATCATCACAGGCCTGATGGGCGGCCTGTCGACGTTCTCCACGTTCTCCGCCGAAATCGTCCAGCATCTGCAGCAAGGCCGCCTCAACTGGGCCGCAGGGGAGATTGCGATTCACGTGGTGGCGTCGGTCATTATGACCGTGCTCGGCATCGCAACGGTCGCCATCGTCTCGCGCTGAACTGCACGCGCTGAATGGCGCGCGCGCCGCGCGACGCGATCGCCACGATGATGACTGACACCCGCCGTTCATCAAAAGATCATCGCTGAACGCTGCCGCGTGCGCGTCGCGTAGCTGTATCATCGACGTCATATGTGGCGGGCATCGTGACGATCCATCACGCGCGCACCGCCGCCGAACGCGCGACGAGCCTCGCATCGTCGCATCGTCGCCAAAAAAGGGCTTGAGCCGGACGGCGCGCGTTGCGCCCGCTTCGCGCGCATCCCATGCAAGCCAGCCGGGGACCTCTTGAAGTACAGATATCTTTCGCGTCGTTCGTTGCTTCCGCTTCGGCGCAGCGCAGAGGAGTTGTCGTTTGCGTTTTCGGAGCTGCTCGCTCAGCCGCTCAGCCGGCCCGAAGCGGCCGCACGTTTCGAAACCCTGTGGAACGAAGTCAACAACGCCGCGCAGTCATGCGACGACAGCGACGCCGCCTTCACCTACATCGCGTTGCTGCACAGCATGGACCAGCGCTGGCGGTTCCTGAGATCGATGAACTAGCGGGCAAATGACCGTGTCCTCCGATCAGTCCGATAACGAACAGACCAAAGCGGCCGCGCGGCCACCCCGCTGCGCCGACGAAATCGAAAAGGACTTTCTGGATCTGCTGATGTCGGGCATTCCGCCCGACGTCGCGCACGACAAGTTCGAGCGCCTGTGGGATGAGACAAACACCCTCGCCGCATCGTCGATGATGACGGCGCAAGGGCTTCCGTATATCGCGCTGCTCAAGCGCATGCATACGGCGTTCGTGGAGCGCTATCCGCGCTGAACGGCTGAGCGCGGATGGCTCTCTGGCAACGCGGCGGCACGCGCGGCCGCCGCGCCAGCTTACGACTTCGCGGGACGCCCCGTCTTTACCGCTTCGAGTTCCTGCACGGCCGCGATCAGCCGCTTGGCGGGCGACACGGCAAGCAGATTCAGACCCGCGCGCAGCAGTTCGCTCTTCTTCACGGAAAGGCCCGCGTCGAGGCAACGCTGCTTGAGTTCAGCGATCTTCGCGTAGTCGGATTTCGGCATCGTGAAGCTGTCACGGACGACTTTTTCCTTCTCTTTCTTCACGCGCGCCTTTTTCTCGGCGGCGGTGGCGGGTGCCGATGCGTTCTTCGCGGTCTTGACGGCCTTGGCTTCCTTAGGCGCCTTCGCAGGCTTCGCGTTCGCGGCAGGCTTCGCGTTCGAGGCAGGGCTCGCGCTGCCGGCGGGCTTGACTGCCTTTTCCGTCTTTGCGCTCTTCGCCGCTTTCACAGTACCCGCGGCGCTCGCGGTCTTCGTGGCTTTGGCGGTCTTCGGGCTTGCGCTGGCTGCTTCCGGCGCGCTCACGGGCGCCTGCTCGACCGTCGATGCTTTCTTCGCTTCCGAAGTCTGCGAAGCCTTCGCTGCAGGCTTTTTCGTTTCGGTAGCCGGTTCCTTCGCGCTCTTCGGGAAGTGGAAGGCCTTCTTGGTGGGTTCCTTGGTTCGTGGCGTGCTCATCGTGTTTCCTCGTTAACGGTATAAACAGTATATACGGTTTATCGGACAGTGCTGCTCGCCATAAAGTGATGTTTAGAAGACAGCGCCCGCTACGCTTCGCGCAACAGCCGCACCGCCTCGCACCGGCATGCCTTGCGACGCTCTTTCAGAAACACCAGCGCCGCGTGCGCCTCGGTCTCGTCGGCGAACAGGCTGGTGTTTTCGCGCAACAACGCAATGCTTGCCGTCACGTCGTTGAGTTCGCCGAAGCACTGCTGCAGTTTCTTGAGACGCTTCAACGATTGGTCCTGACCGACGTCATCGAGCACGGGGCCGAAAAGCTCGATCAGATAACGAACCTTCTTGCCCGCCTTGCGCACGTCGTGGAGCAGATCGTAGTCGGCGCGTTTCGCGCGGGACGCCGTGCGCATCCGCTTTCGCAACGACTTTTCGGCGGCACGCACGCGCTTCGCCGCGAACTTCTGCAATGCGTGCCTTTCGGGCGCCGTGTTCAATTCCTTCGATGTGCTTGCGAGCGCGCCATGCAGCACGTTGCGTATGTCCGCGTTGACGAGCGTCTCGCGGCTCGCGGCCAGCGCGCGCTCGCGCGCTTCGCGCAGACAGGCGGGCGCGGCGCACGTCGCGCCCTCTTCGCCATTCTCGTTCGTTTCGCTCTTCTCGCCCGCCAGCAGTTCCAGCAGGATGTCCCAGTCGCGCGTCTTACCGGCGGCATCGGCGAGAAAGCGGTACAGCGCGCGCTGCCGCGTGTTTTCCTGCCTGTCGAGCAGCGGACCATACGCCCACCACAACGAGCGCAAGCGCCGCAGCGCAACACGCAGCTGATGCAGGGATTCCGGCGAAGCGTCGGCGTGAATGGATGCGTTGTGCGAAAGCGCTTCGTCGACGAGCGGCGCTGCGAGCGCGGCGAACGTCGACTCCGCTTGCGCTTCGCCGCCGGAATCGGCGACGTCATGCGCGCGATCGTCGTGTTTCATGGGGCCTCGTATCGGGAGCGACAACAAGATGCCTTGTGATGCATCGACCGATGCAGCTGACATCATACGCTTTCCCGATTGTGCCAAAATCGCGACTTCTGATGCTGCGTCTATCTGTCCTGCGGCAGGTTGCGCGTGACGAACGTCGGCAGATCCAGCACGAGACAGAAGCCCTGGCCTGCCGCGAGCACGCAGTCGACGGGAACCGCCCACCCTCGTCGCGGGGCGGCTTGCGTCGCAATGCAACGACGCCCTGAATCCAGTGCTGGAATGCGGGTAACGGCCATCCGCACAATGCGACGTCTGCCGCCGCCACTTCCACGTTTTCCTCCTGCAGCCAGCCGCCGATATAGTTGCGCGCACGTAGCTGCAACTGCGGCAACGGCGTCATCTGCGGAACGTTCGCAACATCGACATGCCCGCTACCGCTCGCCATGCTCTCGCCGGGAGCGAGATAGATGAAATAGTGCGGCGCGAGTATCCGCGTGCTGGCGACGATATCCAGCGCGCCACCTTCGACGCGACGCTCGGGCAGCACGAACTCGTGCGCATCGGGCGCCGCGTGCGCGCGCATCTCTGTCAGCTTGACGCGTAGTGCTTGAATTTTTTGCCTGCACGCATTCGTCCAACGGTGTTCGGCATCGTCGACATCGGGTTCGAGCGTGCTGAGGTCGCCTGGATGCACGGCCTTCGCATCCGCGAGCGCGCGCCGCGCCGCGACGATCGCCTTCGGCGCACTCAGCGAGATGTACCGCGACGGCTCGCGGCCCACGTCGTCGTCATCGATCCGGTATTCGAGCAGGCACCAGCGCAACGACGGATCGCGCAAGGCCGCGTCGGCGCTCACGACACGCCCGCCGAGCGCCATCGTCGCGTACAGATATTCGACTGTCTTGCGCGTCGTCGGCGCTGGCTGTTGAAGTGGTGCAAGTTCGGGCTGGCTGATATTCAGGGCGTCCATGTTCATTCCCGCGTCGGGGGTTCGCATTGCCGCGCGCCGGGTCAATCGACGCACGGTGATCACCCAGCACAGCTAAAACCACGCCACGTGTCCGGCGCCCCGCTCGCAGACCCATATGCACATGAACGCCACGCCCCCTCGCGCGCCGCCCGAACGGACAGGCACGCCGGATGCGCTATGCATCCCGTGGACTTCCAAAGGAGGAAATGATGACCATACTTGACCCGAAAATGAACCCGGTACATGGGGGCGCAGGCATCGTCGGCGGTGGCGTGGGCGAAGGTCCGGGGCCTGAAGTAATGGCTGCGGCAACGCTCGATGGCAACAAGGTCGTCTCGTCGGACGGCGAACACGTCGGCAAGATTTCGGACATCATGCTCGACGTGCGGAGCGGACGCGTCGCTTATGCGGTGCTCTCGGAGGGCGGTTTCCTCGGCATGGGCAGCAATCTGCACGCAATCCCATGGGGCGCGCTGACGCTCGATACCGACGAGAAGGTGTTCCGCGTCGATATCACCGCGCAGCGGATCAAGGACGAACCGGGCTTCGACAAGGATCATTGGCCGTCGATGGCCGACGAAACCTGGGGCACGCAGATGCACCAGTATTACAACCGCGATCCGTACTGGACGACGACGTCCGTGGATCCTGTTGCGGTGCGGGATCGGGGGCTTTGATCCGGCTTTCACTTTTGGCTTCGGCCCAGCGTTCGCCCGTCATGTAACCGTCGAGCGAATCGCTGATTCTTCTTTCAACTGCAGTCGCGGCGGCCGTCCTGCTGGACGGCCGCCGCGTACTTTCATGGATGCGCAACGTTGGATCGAAAGCGGCACTCCAACACCAGCGCATGCGGAGTGTTCGTCCGCATCCAACATCGAAGCGTCCCGCCGTCCACTCAGATCGAGACGCACAACCGGCCGCAGCCCCGCCGGGGCTCATTGAAGCGCGGCAGTCATCACCGTCGGCACGGTCATTGCACTTGTTGGCTATGTCAAACAGGAGCAGGACATGATGAGCCATTTTCCGGATGCAGCCGAACCGAGGTCGATTCGCACCACGACCATCGTCGCCATCGCCGCGCTAGCCCTTATCGCCGTTTGCGGGACTGGGATTGCCGCACTTTTCGGGCTTCTGCCCGAATCAGAAAATGTCGCGGTCACGGTGACCACGATACCGCTGGTCGATATCTGGCGAAATGAGCCGAGCGCCCCCATCCGGCCGCAGTCCGAAAACCGGGATTCGGGAATGTCCGTGGAGTAGTCACCGGCGCGGTTGACGCGAGCGCATCGACCGTTTCGCCCCCAGCACGTCCCCGCTTCACGGCATATTTCCCCCTCCGCCTTCCCTTCCAGTCGCAAACGCGCAGTGAGTCGTCGGAAATCGATCCGACGAAAACTTGCTATGGCTCTCCGTCGGTCCCGATAAAGCGGACCCGGTTACGGGTGGAAAGCACAAAACGAAAGCACATATGGGGTAACAACTAGGTCTGCAGCGAAACATCCACGAAGGCACTGAAAAACCGATAGCCAGTAGGCATTTTCAAGGCAGCACAGTCTGCAGCAGTAGCCTATCGAGCAGTTGCAACGTCCTTCCTAACAAACACAAAGTCTGCAGCAATGCCGCCAGGCAACGCGCGCGTCGAGTCTAAGCGCGGGATACATCATGCAGTCATGCTGCGACGCAGCGCGAATAGGTTTCGCGGAGGCGTTCAACCCCAACGCTCACATAGCCAACGTTCTATCGCTCTACGTTGAAATATCGTAAGCACACGAGTATTCGTTCGTGCAGTTTGCATCAGTTGACCTATCGTCATGGAAGGCTCACCTTTCAAGTTCGCCATCCAATAATTCAAGTTCCTCTTTTGAAAGTCACTTCGTGACTCCAAGCGAGCGGCGTGTTGATTCGCAAACTTCAAAGCACGCACAACAATAGCCCCCCCAATTAGCTCTGCCTCTTACGGCCGCTATGTTGACCCAAACCGGCGGCACGCTGACCTCTGTTGCCCCACATAGCCCAATAGCTTGTGGACTTGAGACGCCAGAATGGTTTGCTGGCACGCAATGCTCTCGGAGGACATTCCTAAAGTGGATACCGCAACAGTCCCGACCAGCATGTGACATTAGATGTCTTGCGGTGGTGCTGAAGCGCCCCGATAGGCCAACCAGAGAGGCGTGTCCAAGTTCCATTCATCCAGAGAAGACGCATCGAGCGTAGGAATAATCGGCTTGCCGAAGACCGGGTTCATGGATGGAGACTCCTGTTTCTTCAGGCCCGATTGCAACTCAGAAAGATAGTCGTGGAAAAGCACGATAGTCGGCTCGATGTGATATTCAGGTCAGTGCCACTCTTATAACTTGCGAAATATCGTTATCTCCAAGCCCCTCTTCGACCGCACGCCGAAGCCAGTCACGCACGCGCCCTGCAATGGGCAGTCTCACGCCACTTTCGCACGCCAGTTGCTCCACGGCATCAAGGTCCTTCAACATCGTTCGAATCGAACCCGTGGGCTGCCTGGGAGCGACGACCATGCGAGGTTGAAGAGTCTGTAAAAGAACCGAATCAGCCCATCCGCCTGCGAGCGCTGCGGGCATGCGGGTGGCATCTACGCCTGCGTGCTGCGCAAGAAGTGTCGCCTCGGCAATCGCAGCGACCGAAGTCATGACTATGGTCTGATTCACAAGCTTTGCGGCCTGTCCGGCACCGGACTCCCCCATAAGCGTGGCATTAGCAGCGTACGCCACGAGCACCGGCGATATTTCGTTAAAAGTCGACACGTCACCGCCGGCGAAAATGGCTAATGAGCCTGCCGCGGCTCCCGTGGTGCCCCCGGATACCGGCGCGTCAATCCAGGCACCACCCGTGGATTCGCGCCAACGCGCAGAAAGCGAGCGCGCTTGCGTAGGCGTAGTGGTGGAATGGTCAACGACTGTGAGAGGCCTTGAGCCCGCACCTGCAGCAAGGCTATTCGGACCGAACACTACGTCTTCGACGGCTCGCCCGTCGGCGAGGGACAACAGCACAATGTCTACACTTTCAGCGACTTCAGCCGGTGTTCTGGAGGCAACGCAATGCTCGGCGAAGCCCAGCTCCAATGCCCGTGCTTTCTCAATTGAGCGATTCCAGACAACCATCCGCCTACCCGCACCGATAAGACGTCGCGCAATCGGCGAGCCCATCTTCCCCAAGCCACATAAGCCTACGCGCTGCTCATTCATTTCTTTCATTTCCACAGTCCCGATTCATTCCCGCAAAGGGCTCCTACAGAAGCGAATAGCGGGCGAGTACCTCGCATATTTCGTTACTGAGAAGATTAAATCCACTGCGTAGATCTTCACAAATCAATCTTTCGAAGACGTTCATTACGCAGCGGTTATGAGTATGCTCGGACCGAACATGCGGTACGCATTGGTAGATTTATGAGTTTCGGGTAATGCGGAGAGAGAGAAAAGTCATTCCGAATCGCAAGCCTGCGTCGTTATCCTTTCCTGATGCCGCAGGTTCGAACGCCGCATCGGTCACATCGCATTGGATTTTCCATACGCCATAGGCAAGACTTGCAATCTCTCCAGGCCTTAAGGGTACGCCCGATGAAACCTGCTCCGGCCTCGTCGATTTGCTGGGCGGCCGCGCCTGAGGCGTTACGTGGTGGTGCCTGTCTGACGGTCGAACCAGCTTGCGGCAATGAACATAGCCCACGCCGATTTGAGATTCCTGATGAAAAACAGCCGAGACAAAACACCCCTTCGTTCACGCGCCTGGTTCAACAACAGCGAAAATCCGACCATGACTGCCCTGTATCTCGAGCGCTTCATGAACTATGGGTTGACGCTTGACGAAATGAAGAGCGAGCGCCCGATTATCGGGATTGCGCAGACAGGCAGTGATCTGTCGCCCTGCAATCGTCACCACATCGAGCTTGCACAACGAGTTCGAGACGGCATCAGAGACGCTGGTGGAATTCCGATTGAGTTTCCGGTACATCCTATTCAAGAGACGGTCAAACGCCCGACGGCCTCTCTGGACCGGAATCTTACGTACCTCGGACTGGTCGAGACATTGTATGGCTACCCTTTCGACGGTGTGGTGCTAACAAGCGGTTGCGACAAGACTACACCTGCCATGCTAATGGGTGCAGCGACCGTGGACATTCCGGCAATCGTCCTCTCTGGGGGGCCTATGCTTAATGCCTGGTACAAGGGACAACGGGCAGGTTCGGGAACAATCATCTGGCACGCTCGTAGCGAACTTGCCGCCGGTCGCATGGATTACGACGAGTTTCTAAGTTGCGTTGCAAGCTCGGCGCCCTCAATTGGACACTGCAATTCGATGGGTACTGCGTTGTCAATGAACAGTCTTGCTGAGGTCATGGGAATGTCCTTGCCTGGGTGTGGGACAATTCCCGCGCCGTATCGCGAACGCGGACAGATTGCATATCAGACAGGGCGGCAAATTGTGCAACTCGTCCACGATGACGTCCGCCCCTCTTCCTTGATGACGCGTGAAGCGTTCGAAAACGCTATCGTGGTGGCAAGCGCCATCGGCGCGTCGACCAACTGCCCGCCACACATCAACGCCATCGCCCGACACATCGGTGTTGAGCTCGACCTGCGAGAATGGGACCGACTCGGCTACGAAATTCCGCTTCTCGTGAACTGCCAACCCGCAGGCAAATACCTCGGAGAGGAGTTCCATCGAGCCGGCGGTGTTGCAGCGGTAGTGTTTGAACTGCTCAAAGCTGGAAAGCTTCATCCGGACGTCATGACCGTCTCAGGCAAGACTCTTTCACAATGCTACGGTGAAAATTCGACGACTGATGCGGACGTTATCCGACCTTATGAGTCACCACTTAAGAAACAGGCCGGTTTCGTGGTACTTGGCGGCAACCTCTTCGACTCCGCAGTGATGAAGACTTCCGTGATCTCCGAGGACTTTCATCGTATGTACCTTCAGAACCCCGAAGACCCCAACGCCTTTGAAGGCCGGGCTATTGTGTTTGAAGGGCCGGAAGACTATCACGTACGCATTGACGACCCGTCACTCGAAATCGATGCACAATGCGTCCTCTTCATCAGAGGTACTGGCCCCGTTGGATATCCAGGCGCCGCTGAAGTCGTGAACATGATTCCGCCCGCGGAACTCATCAAACGAGGTGTATCGCTGCTCCCGTGCGTTGGCGATGGACGCCAATCCGGGACGTCCGCGAGCCCCTCGATTCTCAATGCATCGCCCGAGTCGGTGGTCGGAGGCGGACTGGCGATTCTACAGACAGGCGACCGCGTTCGCTTCGACATCGGCCGCCGTACTGCCGACATGCTTGTTCCCGCAGAAGAAATCGCCAGGCGCCGTCGGGAGTGGAGAGCACCAGAACTCATCCATCAAACTCCCTGGCAGGAACTGCAGCGGCGATATATCGGACAGCTGGAGGATGGTGCTTGCCTCGATTTCGCCGTCAAGTACCAACGTATCGCTGAAACGCACGGTGTTCCGAGGGACAACCACTGATTGAGGATAGTTCCGCTATGCTGGCCTTGGAATTGACTTCAAGGCCGGCGTCTACAGCTGCCTTGGCCAGGGAACTGAGCATTCGCCCTGGTGTCAGAGAAAAACCTCGAACCGGCGAGGTCTTTCTGTTGATATGGTCGATGATGAATGGTTAGCCGGACGCCTGACGCTCAAGGTGTCATCGTCGTGAGTAGCGTCTTCTTACCGTCCTTGTAACCGTAAAGCGAGAGCTTGGGGCTTTTCACATCGCCCTTATCGTCGAACCGGATACCACCGATCAGGCCTTCATAGTCGGTCGAGCGGGCAGCCGCCAGCACCTCCGCGCGGTCAGTACTGCCGCTGCGCTTCATTGCATCAACTATGACCATGACGGCATCGTAGGCGTACGGGGCGTATATCTGTACAGAGGTGCCGAATCGCTTTTCATAGTTCTTCTGGAAAGTCGGACCAGATTTCATCCGGGAGAGAGGAAGCCCCGCGATGCTGCAAACGAGGTTGTCAACGGCAGGCCCCGCCAGTGACGCGACTTCATCCGAGCATGTTCCATCGCCGCCGAGCACCTTGGCTTTCAGTCCCAGTTGCGCGGCCTGCCTGATGAATGGCCCCGCGGTTGCGTCCATGCCACCATAGAAGATTACGTCAGGCGATTGGCCCTTGATTTTCGTGATGAGCCCCTTGAAATCAATGGCCTTATCGTTGGTCGCTTCCCGCGCCACGACCTGTGCGCCGCCGGCTTTGACAGCAGCTACGAACTGGTCGGCAAGCCCTTGTCCATATGCAGTGCTGTCGTCAACAACGGCGACCTTCTTCACTTTAAGGGTATCCAAGGCGTAGTGCGCCAGCACAGGCGATTGCTGTGCATCGGTGGCAACCAGGCGGTAAGTCGTGTTGAAGCCCTGCTGCGTGAACGTCGGATTGGTTGAATCCGGGGAAATCTGCAAAATCTGAGCATCGTGGTAGATGCGCGATGCCGCGATTGAAACACCGGAATTCAGGTGCCCGACAACGGCAACCACACCGTCATCGACCAGCCGTTGTGCAACCTGCGTCCCCTGGCGAGGGTCCGCCTGGTCATCCATCGCGACGAGTTCCAGCTTCACCTTCTGTCCATCAACTACGAGCCCCTGCCGGTTGACCTCCTCCACTGCCAACCGAGCACCATTCTCGTTTTCCTTTCCCAGGTTCGCAATTGCGCCGGTGGTGGGTGCAGCGCTGCCAATCTTCACGACCCTAAGGTCGTCTGCTGCGTACGATATACAGCACCCGAACAACGTCGTTACGGCAAGTCCAGTTTTGAAGTGACTGTTCATGTCTCCTGCTCCCAATATCCTTGTAGCCAGTTGATGCGTCGTTCTTTCTGGCGCAGCGCCTACGATTGACGACAAAATGAGTTGCCACGGCTGTGAGGAGCGCGACACTCTATAGGTCGGCTCGACGCCAATCGCTGCAGCAACAGTTAGCGCGCCCGTGGGATACAGTCGAGAGGCGGCGAACAAAGGCTATTGGGGCAAAAAGACGATGACAATTTACTCTTTCGGTCGCTGATATTACGCGGTGGTAATGCCAACCTCATCGTGACGAGCGATGCGCTTTTTATCTTTTGCTGATGCCATCCGGCGGTGCATTGTCAGAAGCAGCCTCAGCAGCTTCTTCGCGCATGCATTCAGCCAGTAAAAGTGGCGCTGGGCTATCCAGGTCCGCTCGTCGGTACAACACAACCTCCCCAAGTCGTGTCAGCGAGGGAGTATTCATTAAGGAGATGCGACCTCTTGCGACATACTCAGTTGCGTAAGACAGGGGAAGTATTGCCACGAACGGCGCGCGTGCCATCAATTCAATATTCAACGCGATGGAACTGGACTCCACAGCCGCGTCTTTAATATCCAGGCCTTCTTCTTCCATCAACTGAGCAAGCGCGATGTAGGATGGACTTCCTTGTTGAGGTACTAGCCAAGTGAAGTCCTTGAGGTCTTTCAGGGTGACCCATCGCTCCTTAGAAAGTGCATGCGAGGGCCCAGCAACGAAGACGAACGGCTCACTGTAAAGTGACTCCGACATCAGGTCTGGGTCGTCCTTCGCCCTTGCGCGCGCTAGTACGAGGTCCGCTTCCCCTGTTCGCAGCATCTCGAGAAGCTTGTCCAATGGCGCTTCGATAAATCGGACCGAAGCTGCGGGCGCTCGAGTGAGAAAACTCACCATGGACTGCGAGATGAACGTAGGTGGGACTGCCGTCACCGAACCGAGGTTCACATGGCCCGCGGTGCCGGTCACGAGTGAGGCGACGTCCCGCTGCGCCAGTCCCACCTGCCGGAGGATTTCCTGACCGCGACGCGCGAGGACGGCACCAACGTCCGTCAGTAAGACCGCCTTCCCAACCCGCTCTGTAATAGCAGTGCCCAATGCCTGTTCAATCTCTCCTATCTGCTTCGACACTGCGGGCTGGGTGACATGAAAGGCGGCAGCCACCTTCGTAACCTGTTTTAGGTCGGCCAGTGCAACGAGCAGCCGCAAATGCGTCAGCCGCAAGCCACTTGAGAAAAATCTCTCTATTGGTGTCAGCATTGTTCGCCTCTTTTATATTACTCAGAGGTAATGTAGCGACGCCAAAAGTGATTTGTCAACAACGTTCATAGTCACCTACGCTAGTGGTACTGGAGCGGGTTTCCGCCAGTTTCGTCGTTTGAAACCTCTCGAGTTCCGAACAACGACAGGAGGACAGAATTGCCAAAAGGTTATGTTATCGCTTTGATTCGGGTCATCGATGCACGCCGCTATGACCACTATCGAGCCTTGGCCACCGAGGCAATCTGGGCTCACCGTGGCAGGGTTCTCGTGCGAGGTGGGCGCAACGAAGTGATGGAAGGATTGGCTCCTGAGCGCACGGTTATCGTGGAGTTTGATGACCTCGATAAAGCCAGGCAGTTCCACTGCTCAGTCGAATATTCGAGGGCTCGTGCGGCCCGAGAAGGCGCAGCTGATGTGAGCATGTTTGTTGTCCAAGGTGTTGACAGCTGAGAGCCCACAATGGTCAACGCTTACCCCTACTGCCGCGACGGCAACTATTAAAGAATTCAACGGAACAAAATGAAAGTTAGGACTAACGCAATTGACAGAGACAGTTCGGCTCAACTTTTTGAGCGTGCTCGTGCCGTGATGCCTTCGGGTTACACCCGAAACATGTTGGTAACCAAGCCTCATCCGTTCTACGCCGTAAGCGCTGAAGGCTCGTACATAACCGATGCAGATGGTTGGACTCGCATTGACTGGGTCAACAACTTCGCTTCGCTGATTCACGGGCACAACAAGCGCGAGGTTGTCGAAATAATCTCGCAACAGGCTGCGCGCCTACTTTCGGCCACGATGCCCGCCGAGTGGGAAGTTCGCCTCGCGGAGTTGCTGGTCGAGCGGATTCCATCGGTCGAGCAGGTCCGGTTCATGAATTCCGGCACAGAAGCCAATCTCATCGCTATCAAGGCAGCGCGTGCATTCTCCGGCAAGTCCAAAGTTGCAAAGCTGGAAGGCGGATATCACGGTCAGTACGACCTGCTCGAGGCTAGCTATGTGCCGTCAGCCGATAGATGGGGCGCGCGCGACTGCCCGGCTGTCCTTGCACATAATTCGGGTACGCCCAAGTCGCTGCTCGACGAGCTCGTGTTGTTCCCATTGAACGACATCGCCACCATGCGGGAAATCCTGAGGCGCAACGCCTCCGAAGTCGGCACCGTCATCATCGACCCGAGCGGCCTATCACTGGGAACAGGCGTTTATGCAGACCGCGAATTCCTGGCGGCGCTGCGCGAGACGACCGAGAGGCTCGGCATGGTTCTGATTTTTGACGAAGTGTGGTCCCTTCGCAGCGGATATCGAGGTACACAAGGCGCGGTCGGCATCACACCTGACATCACCACGATGGGCAAGATGATTGGTGGTGGATTGCCCATCGGCGCGGTCGGCGGTAAGCGCGACGTGATGTCGGTCTTCTCGGTCGACGAAGGCGAGCCGAAGGTCAAGCATTCGGGCACCTTCACGGGAAATCCGATGTCCATGGCAGCAGGCTTCACTGCAATGTCTCTTATGGTTCCAGAGATGTTCGAAATGCTTGCCGTTCAGGGGCAACGCCTGACCGATGGGTTGCGGCGTGCGCTTACTGACACCAACACGCAAGGTCATGTCGTGAATCGAGGGTCGATGACGAACCTGCTCTTCACCGAGGGCATCCCTGTCGACTACCGCGACCTCTACACACAGCAAACCCCCACAGTCGCGGCGCTCGCCGCCAAAATGCCAAAGCTGATGGCAACGGAAGGACTGCATGTTCTCCGCAACATGTTCGTTGGCTCGACCGCGATTTCGGATGACGATGTGGACCAGACCATCGCTGCGGTTACGCGCGCTTTGGTGGCTGCGCGAGAAGCCCGATGACCACCGCCCGATGAGACGATATTCTGCCAACATTGGAACGCTTTGGTCGCATCTGCCGCTTCTGAAGCGCATTGAAGCTGCCGCGTGCGCAGGCTTCCGAGCGGTAGAAATGCATTTTCCGTACGCGGTAGCGCCGGGCGAGGTTCGCAAGGCCATTGAGCAGTTCGACCTGACGCTGCTGGGTATCAATTCCCCACCTGGCGACCTCGCAAAGGGCGAACTCGGCCTCGCTGCTATCCCCGGTCGCGAAGACGAATTCGCGCAAAGCCTGTACACGGCGCTGGAATATTGCCAGGCATCCGGAGCGCAGGCTCTACATATTATGGCCGGCAACACCGCTGGATATTGGCGCGAGGCATGCCTTGAATCCTTCAGAACGAACATGTCATTGGCTGCCGAGGTCGCCTCCTCGTGCAACGTCAGGCTGCTCCTTGAGCCATTGAACCGGATTCTTCATCCGGATTACTTCTACCACCAGGTCGATGAGCTTGCCGGGCTACTCGACGAGGTGGCGCATCCCTGGCTCAAAATTCAGTTCGACACATACCATGTTGGCATGCATCACCGCAGAGTTCGGGACGTCTTGAGAAGAAACTGGTCAAAGGTTGGCCACATCCAGATTGCTGCAGTCCCGGACCGGGGGGAACCCCGAGCCGGCGACGTCGATATCGCGGATGTGCTCGATGAAGCTGAATTGCGTGATTACACAGGCTGGATTGGATGCGAGTACAAGCCGCGCGGAGAACTCGATAAAGGACTTCAGTGGAGAGAACTAACACAGTTTTCGGAACTACGCTAATCTCCAGAGGAGCCAATGCTGGGTGCTTGAGCGTACGGTACCGGAACCGCGCAACGCCGATTGCAGGAGCGCCAGCATCCAGTACGGAATGGCGCCGGCAAAGAGAATGTTGGAGTACAGAATAGCTTGGTGAAGTGATTGTCCAACGCCGCCAAGATATCGGTAGATTGTCGGACCGGCCGCAATGGCGACAATCGAAAACAGCCCACCCGCGATAATTGCAATCACCACTGCGTGCCAAGCAATGCTCTCTGCCTCGCCATAGCGGCCGGCGCCACGCGCGCGAGCAATCGCCGATGAAACCCCGCCTCCGATTCCGGCATTTGCGACCATGGTCATCGTCAGCATGATGGGAACGACCATGGATGCCGCAGCGATGGCATCGGCACCAAGCGTACTGACAAAGTATGTTTCGGCGATGCCGAGCACCGTTGTCATCAAAAGCACAGCGACCGTCGGCAGAGCGAGCCGATGGCTTCTGCATTTACATCAGACACGCAAATCTAAAGTTTCAGATGAAGACTATCGCTCGCAGCTCATCGAACATGGCTGCAGAACCGAAGACGCTGCAACTGCGAATTAAATCTGCGCCGAGCCGCCGTCTACAAACAGTTCGCTTCCGTTGACGAAACTGCTTTCATCGGATGCCAGGAATAGCGCAGCGCTGGCGGTCTCGTCAGGGTTACCCAAACGCCCGAGCGGCGTCGTCGCCTCCACCGAACTCACCATGCCTTCGTGTACGTCATTTGACGGAGCCAGGTTGTGCCAACCCGGTGTCGATGTCGAGCCAGGCACAAGTACGTTCACACGAATCTTGCGCGGCGCGAGGTCAAGAATCCAGCTGCGGGCGAAGTTGCGGATGGCCGCCTTGCTTGCACTGTAGACGCTAAATGCCGGAATGCCGGTGACGGCTGACGTCGAGCCCGTGAGAACTACAGATGCCCCATCCTTGAGCAGCGGCAAAGCCTTCTGCACAGTGAAGAGCGTTCCTTTTACGTTAATCGCGAATGTCTTGTCGAAGTGCTCTTCGGAGATATTGCCGAGCGCGGCGAACTCGCCACCGCCAGCATTTGCAACCAGAATATCAATGACACCCGCTTCTTCCCTGATGGTCGCGTAGAGGCGGTCGAGGTCTGCAAGGTTTGATACGTCCCCCTGGACGCCCCGAGCGTCACCGCCGACCTCGGCAACTGCCTTGTCCAGCGCTTCCTGACGACGACCGGTCATGAAAACACGTGCCCCCTCCGCAGAGAAGCGCTTTGCGATTGCGAGACCGATACCGCTATTCGCGCCAGTGACCAATGCAACTTTACCTTTAAGCCTACCCATCTCGACACTCCAGTTACGTTTCGAGGTTGCATTATGGGACGGCACATTCTGATAAGATAGTACCTACCTAAAGGTAAGTGTGAGGTTTTTTGGATGGAACTGCGTTCGGACAGCTGCGGAATCGAGGTCGCGTTGACGGTTATCGGCGGCAAGTGGAAACCCCTTGTTTTGTTCCATCTCAACCATGGCCCTCGTCGATTTGGTGAGCTGAAGCGACTTGTGACCGGTATCAGTGAGAAAGTCCTGATTCAGCAGTTGCGAGAGCTTGCGGATGACGGGGTCATCATTCGCCGGGACTATCAGACAGTTCCGCCTAAGGTGGATTACGAAATGACCCCATTTGGTCACTCCTTGGCGCAAGCATTGAAACCGCTTTGCGCCTGGGGGGATGAAAACCGGTCGCGCATTGCCGAGTTGCAAAAGGAGGCTCAGACGACCGCCGCCTGAGGGATGACAAGAACGCAGGGGGCGCGGGCGAGCACCTTTCTTGGCACTAAACGCCGCAGCAACGTGATGCCATTTGTGGCATTCGGCGGCATGATGGGATCTCTCAGGTTCTGGCACAGCCCTCGGAATAGCCAGAAATCTCTTGGCCGACCCGGCCCGCGTCGGGACGGCTTTTTTTCGTCCTATCGCGTCCCACATCATCCCGAACGGACGCACTCCACCGAGCGACGATAAATCAGGGTTGAGCGATTCGTGGAGCGTGGCGTCTTGTTATCAAACCAACCCTCGCCCTGCGGGTTCGGCGCCTCGAAGGCTGCTGACGCCCCCCTATAAGGACTTTCCCTTTTTGCAAGCTGGGGTTGATTTATCCATCCATCCATTCGACTCCCATGTCATCGG
>NZ_JAWRXV010000439.1:0-325 GCF_046534875.1 Paraburkholderia sp. SIMBA_054
GTCGATTCGAACGGCACTTCGGTGCACCAGACCGGCCCGAAGGAATGGCAGGCAAAGATCGGCAAGATTCCAGTCGCAACAGTCTGATTGGCCGCCTGACGCGTCAAGCGTACTGAGAAGCCGGGGCCGCGGTCCCGGCTTTTTTCATGGGCGGCATGCGTCACATGCAAAGCCGGGAACCGCGTCAAGATGTTCTGTTCTCTTGGCTTTTTCAGGCATGGCGTTTATTGTTGTTGAAAAATTGAAGTCCCCACCAAGGAAAGATCATGCAAGGCGACAAGAAAGTTATCGAGTATCTCAACGCCCAGTTGAAGAATGAATTGAC
>NZ_JAWRXV010000440.1:0-325 GCF_046534875.1 Paraburkholderia sp. SIMBA_054
GCTGCTAGTCATGGGCGACTACAGCAACGGTCAGGACACGCGAGCGCTCGCGGAACGAACCAAGGTCGACATCAACAAGAACAACTTCAATTCGGTGCTCGCGGATTACAGCCCGAAAGCAAAGATCGCTGTCGAGAACACGCTTGCAGGTGACGGCTCGGAATTGCCGGTCGCGCTCGAATTCAAGTCAATGGACGACTTCAGGCCGGACGTCGTGGCGAGCAAGGTGCCCGAACTTCGCGCGCTGATGGCCGCGCGCAATCTGCTGCGCGATCTCAAGTCGAACCTGCTCGACAACGCAACGTTCCGTCGTGAACTTGAAAAG
>NZ_JAWRXV010000441.1:0-325 GCF_046534875.1 Paraburkholderia sp. SIMBA_054
GCGCCTGCCGGGCGTGGGCATCTCGATCGGCTTGACCCGCCTGTTCTGGCAGTTGCGCGAGGCCGGGCTGATCGCCGGCATCGAGGACAGCAGCGTGCAGGCGATGGTGGCGCTGATGGACGAGGGCCAGCTGGGCGAGTCGCTGGACATCGCCCGCCGCCTGCGTGCGGCCGGGATCAACACCGAAGTGCAGATGGAGCCGAAGAAGGTCGGCAAGCAGTTCCAGTACGCCTCCAAGGCCGGCATCCGCTTCGTGGTGCTGGCCGGCGACGACGAGCGCGCGCGCGGGGTGGTGGCGGTGAAGGACCTGGTTCGCGAGCAGCAG
>NZ_JAWRXV010000442.1:0-325 GCF_046534875.1 Paraburkholderia sp. SIMBA_054
GAGACAGGAACCGATATGAACAATCCCGACGACCTCAAGCACGACACCCCGGCGGTGCAGAAAGACGACACCGAGTGGCGCAAGCAGCTTTCCGACATCGAATATCAGGTGACGCGGCACGCGGCCACCGAGCGTCCCTTCACCGGCCGCTATCACGATCACTGGGATCGCGGCATCTACGACTGCGTCTGTTGCGGCACGCCGCTGTTCGAATCGGATACCAAGTTCGACGCCGGCTGCGGCTGGCCGAGCTACTTCAAGCCGATCAACGGCGAAGTGATCGCGGAGAAGACCGACCGCTCGCACGGCATGCTGCGCATCGAGG
>NZ_JAWRXV010000443.1:0-324 GCF_046534875.1 Paraburkholderia sp. SIMBA_054
GCCTGGCTTCGCATCGCCGTGCTCAGTCGCAAGAGGCTGTGGGTGACTCGCCCGGTTGCCTGTTCTCCGTATACGCCTTCGCTCATAATCTTCGATTGGTTTATTTACAGCTTTTGTGCGGTGCCGGCCGTCGTTGCCGGGAACGCCCGTAGCCTGTGTGGGGTAGCCCCGCCCAAAAAACAGGACGAGACGGTCTCTAACTATCTCAAAAATTCACCGCCTTGCAAGCCGAAGCGGTTAAGACGACATTCTATGCGAGAGCGGCGAATCGTACAGCTAAGTTATCCAATGCAATCTGTGGATAACCGTGGGACAACATCAGGG
>NZ_JAWRXV010000444.1:0-323 GCF_046534875.1 Paraburkholderia sp. SIMBA_054
TTGATGGTGGTTAACGGCGGGATATAACATGAGCTGTCTTCGGTATCGTCGTATCCCACTACCGAGATATCCGCACCAACGCGCAGCCCGGACTCGGTAATGGCGCGCATTGCGCCCAGCGCCATCTGATCGTTGGCAACCAGCATCGCAGTGGGAACGATGCCCTCATTCAGCATTTGCATGGTTTGTTGAAAACCGGACATGGCACTCCAGTCGCCTTCCCGTTCCGCTATCGGCTGAATTTGATTGCGAGTGAGATATTTATGCCAGCCAGCCAGACGCAGACGCGCCGAGACAGAACTTAATGGGCCCGCTAACAGCGC
>NZ_JAWRXV010000063.1:0-59548 GCF_046534875.1 Paraburkholderia sp. SIMBA_054
GTGCCATCCGGCTGCTCGTCTGCAACGGGGAGTTTGATGACCCGCGCGTTTGCCCATAGCTCGACCAGCTTTTGCGGGAGATCGACCACCGGTAACGCGATGTCGATCTGTCCACTCGCAATCGCGCTTTGCGGCATCTCAGGATACTCGGCGTCGTCAGGAGTCTGGGCGAGCGCAATACCGCCGCACTCCTTGATACGGCCAATCCCCACCGTCCCGTCGCTGCCCGTGCCTGAAAGGATGATGCTCATGGCGCGCGCGCCATGCACGTCGGCGAGGCTACGGAAAAACCGGTCGATCGCCACTGGCGGACGACCCTGGCGTTCGGCCCGTGTCACCCGCAGATAACCATCCGCCATCGACAGTTCGTTGGACGGCGAGATCAGGTAGACGTGGTTCTTTTCAATCCTTGTTTGCTCGAGTACCTGCGTGACCGGCATCGCGGTGACGCGCTGGATCACTTCGTCGACGCGGCTCTCGTATTTCGGAGACAGGTGAAGCACGATGACGAACGCCATGTTCGCGTCGCGCGGCATCTGCTCAAAGAAATGCAAAAGCGCCTGGATGCCGCCCGCGGATGCGCCGATTCCGACCACCGGGAAGTCAAGCGTTGAAGGCCCACGGGCAGGGTGGCCAGCAGGCGAATCCGGTGATGTCTCAGTGGTCATAGCTTAAGGGAGATGCCCTCGATTTATCAGTTCGGTGTTCGCGCGAGCCAATAGTATGGAACGCCACACAGCGTGACACCGTGCGACCACGTACGCCGAATGCCTGCTGGCGGCTAAGCGAGGTCCAGCGACGGCTCGGCGACCGTTGACCATGGCGTCTCGCAATACACAGCGTAGTGTGCTAGTAGTGCAAGCGGCGTTCCCGGCGATAACCCGTTCGGGCAAGCGCGCAGTCGGACGCGATCCGCTGCAAGCACATCGCTACACCGGCAAACTAAAAATAGAACCTTCGTCCAGATGGCCACATCTCGGATCGGATTTCTACATCGTTCCACGAAGCCCATTCTTATATTGCCCGCAACATCACGCCTGCTCCTCGCGGGCACGCCCCCTGATTGCCATCGGCCTGTTGACAGGGACGCAGGGCCGGAATCTTCGACGTCGATTAGGTCCCGCCAACGTTGCCTTTTCCCGGACCGTATCAGCAAAGTGCTCCAGCGCCTCCGTCCCGTAGACGCTGCTGTATTCATGCCCGCCAATCCTGGCTTCCAGCAGGACGATTCCGCGCCGCAAATTGATAATCATTGAAAGGCCTCCTGGCCGCCCACAGAAGGGGGCGGCCAGGGTCTAGAGTTGGGATGCAACGCTCAACCGACCCGTTCAATGAAGTTTAGCGGATTGATCTGCACTCGAACAACGTCGTGATCGCCGTGATCGACGACCAGGATCGGGTGCTGTACTGCAAGCGCCTGACCAATGATCTCGGACTGATTCTGGCAGCGCTCGCGCCTTATCAGGCTGAGCTTGAGGGAGTGGTGGTGGAGGCGACGTTCAACTGGTCAATACCGCCGCGATCATGCACCGTCCAGATCGCGAAGGGCCGCTCAGATTAGCGCAATGAAAGTCAGACGTTACTGGGCAAATCGAAATGATCTGGCGCGCCTTTATAACCAATAGGCTTGTGACAGGAAATCGCGTACCTTGATGAGCCCTCGGCTTCGGCCGCTTCGGCGAAATCCCCGTCGGCGCCAAGCGCCCGTGTTTGGCCAGGCTGGTTGATGGCTGCCGTATACCGCCTGTTTTCTGCAGACGTGACGACTGACCGGATCAGCAAACAAGTCGGTCCAGCGTCAACGACGCGACTCCCATTGTTCGGCATCTGCCTCATGCACGGGACTTTCGGTTCCGCGTTTGCCCGCTTCGGCTTCGGCCTCCTGCGCGAAGTGCGTGAGATCGTCCTCGCTCAACGTTTCGTTCTCAAGCAAGGCCGCCGCAGCGCACCGAAGCACGGTGCGACGATTCCTCAGGATACCCAGCGCGCGTTCCAGCGCAGCCTGCACGAGACGGTGTACTTCCTCGTCGATGCGCTCCGCGGTCGCCTCGCTATAAGCGCGTTGGGGCTGCTCGAACGCCGGGGCATTCGGCCCGGCAAGGAACGAATGCGCGTCGTGTTCAAACGTCACCGGCCCCAGCCGCTCGGCCATTCCGTAGCGCGTCACCATTGCCCGGGCGATATCAGTAGTCCTCTGCAGGTCATCCGCCGCCCCTGTCGAGATGCGGTTGAAAACAAGCTGTTCCGCGGCCCGACCACCCAGAAGCACGGCCATCCTGTCTTCGAGTTCTTCGCGCCTCATCAAAAACCGGTCATCGGTCGGTCGCTGCATCGTATAGCCGAGCGCGCCAACGCCACGGGGAATGATCGATACCTTATGGACCCGCTCGTCGCCGCCCACGGTCAGCGCGACCAGAGCGTGGTCCATCTCGTGATAGGCGACGGTTTCGCGCTCCACGGACGACAATACACGGCTCTTTCGTACGAGTCCCGCAACCACGCGCTCGATCGCCTCCGTCACATCGCTTTCCTCGACGCGCTCGGCCTGGCGCCGCGTCGCGAGCAGCGCGGCCTCATTCATGACGTTCGCCAGGTCCGCGCCCGTCAAGCCCGGCGTCAGCGCCGCGATCCGCTGCGCCGAGACGTCCAGAGCCGTCCTGACCCGCTTCAGGTGCAGCCCGATGATCTGCGCGCGCTGCTCCTTGTCGGGGCGGTCGACGAGTACTTGCCGATCGAACCGGCCAGCCCGCAACAACGCCGGGTCGAGAATCTCAGGTCGGTTGGTCGCCGCAAGCAGCACTACGCCGAGGCGAGGATCAAAACCGTCGAGTTCGGCAAGAAGCTGGTTCAATGTCTGTTCCTTTTCGTCGTGTCCTCCCACGCCATACGCGCCGCGCGCCCGGCCCAGCGCGTCGAGTTCGTCGATGAATACGATGGCAGGCGCCTTGCTGCGCGCTTGCTGGAACAGGTCGCGCACGCGCGCCGCACCTACGCCGACGAACATTTCAACGAATTCGGCACCGGAGATCGAAAAGAACGGAACGCCGGCTTCGCCCGCAACGGCTCGCGCGAGCAGCGTCTTTCCCGTGCCGGGCGGGCCGACAAGCAACACCCCCTTCAGTACACGGGCACCGAGGCGGCCATAGCCGTCAGGGTCTTTCAGGAAGGCGATGATTTCCGCAAGCTCTTCCTTGACTTCGTCCGCGCCTGCCACATCGGCGATCGTCGTTTTCACGTCGGTCTCGACGTATACCTTGGCCCGTGACTGCCCGATCGCCAGGAGTCCGCCGCCCGTAACGAGGCGACCGGCGAACCGGCGAAAGACGAACGCCCAGAAAGCGATGAGTGCAAGTGTCGGCAAAAGCCACGAGAACAGCGTCGACGCGAACCCGTCCGGTTCCGCACCCGTGAACGAGGCGCCCCCGGCCTCGAACTCACGGGCGATGCTCTCCGGTACCGCCGTGCTCGAGATGACGGAGCGGCCGTTCGGCAAAGGCGTTCTGAGTTTTCCGATGAACTGCGAGCCATCGACCTCGACGGAAGCGACCTTGTGCTCGCGGACCATCGTACGGAACTCGCTGTACGGTACCGGCTGGACGGTCTGGTGCGTCGTCCACCAGCCGCGCAGCGCGAAGATCGCGATGAGGATGGCGGTCCAAAACCAGAGATGGGCCTGAAATTCGCGCCGCGACCGCTTGCGATCCGGGGAGGGAGCCGGATCTGCCGTACCCCGTTGCCGCCCGGGCCGCAAAGCGGGCGGGCGCCGCGATACGGGCGAATGGGACTTCGAAGACGTCGCCGGATCCGTGCTCATCGCGATCCTGCACCTCAGTGGCCAACCGTGGGAGGCCGACCCCACCCGCACATCATCAGCAAGGCGAGCCGGCACTTGCCGCGGAACTCAGCCGTTAACAGGAATGCGCCGCACGCGATTCTGCGCGTCGGGCCGTTTCGCCACGGTCACGGTCAGCACGCCACTGCGAAAATCGGCCGTGATCTTGTCGGGGTCGGCATCCGGGCTCAATTGCACCGAGCGCTCGAAGGTGCCCTGCCATCGCTCGCTGTACACCGCGCCCGTCGACGATCCCTTCTTCTCGCCGCGAATGGTGAGGATGTCGTTATTGACTGATATGTCCACGTCCTTCTGCTCCAGTCCCGGCAGTTCGGCCACGATCTGGATTTCCTTCTCGCTTTCGGTCAGTTCGATGTCCGGCCCGCCGAAAGACGAGCCAAACGATGATGCCCCGAAGCGCGAGGGCAGATCGAAGCTGCGGAAGAAATCATCGAAAAGACGGTTCATTTCGCGATGCAGCGCGAACACAGGATGCTCATCTTCGCGTTGACGCACGACTGGCGCATTACGGTTGCGGTTCCACCGAACCAGATTCCTGAGGTCCATTGTTTCCTCCTTTGCAGGCAGGCGAGCGACGTCCAGCGGCGAGCAGTCCGTCGTCCGTGATCTGCCGAAAAATGCCCATGCAGCATGTAATCCAACGCGACGGCCTGACGCGCCGCGACTGCGGCGCGGCAACCGTCACTGAGTCGTCGAGCAGCCCGCGTACCTACGCACGACGATGAGCGCCGTGCTGCGCCCAGCGCAATGACCTGGCGGGCTAACGTCTAACAGTCGCAAAAGTTCACTTCCGGTGAGGAAGCGTTCCGGCGGCGAGGTGCCCATTGTGTAGCCGGGTGGGAGCGCAGGCTCGGCTTATGCTGGGCACGTCCTGGATGGTCATTCGAGTGGCTTGCGCAGGCTCCCGTGCACGATGGTTCGTGGTGGCCGCGCTGGCAGCACTGGCTCATGGCGCATTCCGGCGACAGGATCGCGCCGCGCGCGATGACCGCCGGAGCGGTGCTTTGCGACGCACCCGGCACCTATGTATTCGAGCGTTAGGCGCCTGGAGCGGCGAGGACCTACGACGACGATCCTGAAACCGCCTGCCAGGCCCGCGAGGGTATGCGAAAGAGCCAGGCGCGTGCGCAGCGCGCCAGGAGGCAACAGATGTCGACCAACGATATGCCTGGGACGCCGTTCATCAACGGCACGCTTCTTACCGACCTGTATGAACTCACGATGCTACAGGTGTATTTCGAGCGCGGCATGAACGGGCTTGCCGTGTTCGAACTGTTTGTCCGGTCGCTACCGCCGCAGCGCAATTTTCTTGTCGCAGCGGGACTGGAACAGGCCATCGACTATCTGACGGGGCTACGTCTGCGCGACGAGGATCTCGCCTGGCTGCACCGGAGTGGACGATTCACCCCGGAATTCATCGCCTCGCTTGCGGATCTGCGCTTTACGGGGGACGTCGCCGCCTTGCCGGAAGGCTCGGTCTGTTTTCCGAACGAGCCGCTGCTTCAGGTCGCCGCGCCGCTGCGGGAGGCCCAACTGGTGGAAAGCCGGCTGCTCAACCTGCTTCATTACCAGACACTCGTTGCCAGCAAGGCTGCACGTTGCGTGCAGGCCGCCGCAGGCAAGCCTGTCATCGATTTTGGTCTGCGGCGGGCGCACGGGGCAGAAGCAGCGCTGCTGTCAGCACGCGCCAGCTATCTGGCAGGATTTGCCGGTACCGCGACGGTGTCGGCGAACGCGCGGTTCGGCATCCCGTTGTTCGGCACCATGGCACATTCTTTCGTGCAGGCGCATGACGATGAAGTGGATGCGTTCGAGGCGTTCGCCCGTGCGCAGGCCAGCAACACGCTGCTCATCGACACATATGACACCCGGGCCGCTGCCAGCAAGGTCGTCGAACTCGCCCACCGGCTGAAGGCCGACGGGGTCGAGATTCGCGGCGTGCGGATCGATAGCGGCGACCTCGACGAACACGCGCGGCGTGTGCGCGCCATTCTTGATGCGGGTGGACTGCAACAGACGCAGATCTTCGCAAGCGGGAACCTGGATGAATACCGGCTGGACGCATTGCAACAGCGCGGCGCACCGATCGACGCTTATGGCATCGGCACACACGTGGGCACATCGGCTGATGCACCGTATCTGGACTGCGTCTACAAGCTGCAGGAATATGCCGGACGGGCGCGTCGCAAACGCTCTGAGCACAAGGCCACGTGGCCTGGCCGAAAGCAGGTGTACCGGTACGTCGATAAAGGCGGCCACCTGCTGCACGACGTGCTCACCATCGCAACGGATCAACGGGACGGCATCGCGCTGCTCGAACCGGTCCTCACGGCGGGGCAGCGCATCCGGCCGCCGGTATCGCTCGATCAGGGTCGCGCGTATTGCCGCGCGCAGATCGAAACGCTGCCGGAGGCGCTACGCGTGCTGAGCCACAGAACGCCGTATCCCGTCATCATTGCTGAAGCGCTGCGTGAACTGACACGGAAGGTGGATACGCCGACACGATGCCGCATCTAGCGGAACAGCGGGATCGATCCGGGCCGATGGCAGCAGCCCTGGGAACGGATCTTGCGCGCGCATCAGATCGCGTCGCTGAAAATCGGGACATGCAGGTAACGCAACGCCGGCCGGTGTGCCATTGGCAGGCAACCGGATAGGGGCGAGACGGCCGGCCTGACGCAACCAACCTCGCTGTGCAATTTTGCGACCGTTCTCCGACTGTCAATCGGGCGGGGAAGCAAAACCGCTTTTCAAGGAGGTCAATGATGGAACTTCACATGCATTCTCATCATTTCACACGCCGCACGCCGGACTGGCGTGCCGCCGTCATCGGTGGCTGTGTGGCAGGTGCCGTGTTTCTGGTACTCGAGCTGCTCGCCGCATGGGCCATGGGACAGAGTCCATGGGGACCGCCGCGCATGATCGCGGCAATCGCCCTGGGACAAGGTACGTTGGCGCAGCCTGCCACGTTCGACCCTGGCATCGTGACGGCAGCGCTGGTCGTCCATTTTGTCCTGTCAATCGTGTTCGCGCTCATTCTGGTCGTGATCATGGCCCCGTTCAGCTTCGATTCAAGCGTTGGAATGGCCTCACTGGTGGGTGCTGTGTTCGGTCTCGCCGTATACCTGGTCAACTTCTACGTCATGACGCGCTGGTTTCCATGGTTTGCAGACGCCCGAGGCTGGATAAGTCTCATCGCCCACCTCGTGTTCGGCCTGGTAACGGCCGACACCTACCTGCGGCTGGAAAGGCGGGAGGACCGCGGGAAGGAACCCCGGAGGTCCGCATGAGCTGTTGTGCTCACGAGGACCGGTAACGGCCTGTTCGGCGCCGTGGTTCGATAGTGACACGCTACGCCCGAGGTCAGCTTAATGATCCCGGGCGCTTACAGGCGGTGATCATTCGGGAACCGGATCATGCCGGACCACTACAGGTACGCGGCGCAGCGACGCGCCTGGCGGGAATCCGAACGGGAACGCAGTGCGCCATCCGCATGCGATGGGCGAGACTTCTGCACGGCTCACCTGAAAACAGCTGCGGCCCTTCCCGCCATCCGCCGGGGCCAGCGCCTTCTCGTCTTCCCGAAGGTGACTAGCCACTGCGGCGGACTGCCGGCTCATAAAGTACCACAACCGGGATGCAGATCGTGCGCCCTTGATCCGCTTGTGCCCGCTTGTGCCCGTGCGGTCCAGCCAATCTTTTTATTCGGACTTATGGGTGGGCTTGTCTTTCTGGCTGGTCGATGCGAGTTCTTCAAGCTGTTTTTCGGTCATCGACTCATACATCGACTTCGCCGCACCCTTCAGTTCTGATTCGGGCTTCTCGCCCTTCTTTGCGGCCAGTGCCACGCCGGCAGCCATCTGTTGCGCTTTCGATTTCGCGGGCATTTGATCCTCCTGGAAATTTGGACGTGCGCGCCGAACTGGGTAATGGAGCGACTGCACGACCTTAACAGCAACCGATGTACCCGAATTCGCCCGAAGCGACATGCGGTACAGAATTTGCATCGGTAGTGACAGACGACCGGACCAGCAACTTTTTGAGCCGCCACGCTGAAGCGCATGAATACGTCTGATTAAAACGAAGGCAGCAGCTGGAAATTACTCAGGTGTCCTGTTGGTGCAGGTCACCGCAGCCCGCCGAAAACCGCGTGCAATCTGAGAGCCTTTTCTTGATGCCTTTTCTTGACTGGAGAGCACAATGGTCGACGCAACATTGGCTACGAGAATTCGCGCGCGGGCATACGAACTCTGGAAACTGGATGGCAGCCTGGAGGGTTGCGAGGACGAGTACTGGCGCATGGCGCGCGCCCAGGAACAGGAGATATCACAGCAGAAGCCTGCTCAAACCAGCGTCCCGGTGGACCTGGTTCGGGATGAACCCACCTGTCTGCGTTAGTGCCAAGGATGAACGTGAGCCACGCGCCGGATGGATCCCGCTCCCGTCGCGCCCGCGTCTGCCACCGCAGCGGACCAATGCGAGGGGGGCCGCGAGGTGCCGCCCTGACCACGGCGCCAACATTGCGTGAAGAGGTTGAGAGGACTGCGAACTGCACCGCCGCTCATGTCCGCAATGAATGACGGCGCCAGGGGCGAACGGGTCTTTCCGGATACCCGTTACGTGGGACGTCGTGCAGGGCGTTGTGCGCGTTTTGCCGCAGGGAGCGCGCCGGGAACGCTTGATGCGCAACCAGAACCAGCCAGCGCCAAGGCCGGGAGGAAAGCAGCAGGCATTATGACTACCGTAGCTGAATCAATGACGCGCGAGCCTGCCTGCGTCGCCCGCGTCCCTTCGGCAAAGGTGGTCTGGTCCTGAGGGACTGGCAGAGCAGTTCGCCCAGTACTTCGAGGCGGCCACGTATTCCGTTCATGGACTTTTCATTGTTGACAATGGTCGCCGCGCCCCGCCACCGGTCTCTTTTGAGCCGGGTCTACTGGACGAGATTCAGGGTCTCGACATCGAGGAACAGCGCCTGGCACTCGACAATGGGTACGACGTTTTTTCTGACGCGCTGAATCACCGTGGCATCAATATGGCGACGATCGCTGATATCCACGTTGACCGTGCTGGTGAAGCCCATGTCAACCGACCAGCCAACCTGGTCAGACCGCAGGCGACAGGCTCAAACACGCAACCTGGCCCGATCAAAGAGCAGCGATGAAGCAGATAGATTTGCCACAACGGATCGAGGAAATCGGACTGGGGCTTGCGCAACTTTTCGAATCCCTGAAACCCGCCTCCGTGACCAACTATGATGAGGGATCAATCTTTTTCTTTCACGTCTCGTGGGTGGTGGAGTCGCACCGAGATACGTCGCTCGACGCGCGTTGCGTCGTCACGATCAGATTCTCAGATCAGCAGATCCGCCGCTACGCAGCGATGGAGACCGCGAAGCGCAGGACTTTCCGTGACCGGCTATGCGCTTCAGTCAGAGCGCGCTTTACCGAGCAGCAGAATCCACCCGTGTTGCAGGGCGATTGTGCGATCGAGATGAACGTGGGAAGAGGCCCTGTTCGATATGCCGGAGCCACCATACCAGGCGCTCTAGCTGGCGTCCGGCTGCGCTTTCAACCGGATCTGCCGCCAAGATCGGGGTTCGCTGCAACATTGCGGCAGGCCGGGACCGGCAGATATCGATCGCGACAGATACACCTCATAACGGTGACCAGCACGCGCGCCGGGTTGTCTTTGCGTTCTTCCAGAACCACAGCCCATCCTGAATTTGCGAGGGCTCGTCTGGACGGTTGTGAATGAGCAATAGCCCGATCATCAGGGAGGCGACCGGCACCACCATTCAGGTGGAACCCTGAAAACCGACGCCGGTTTGGGTAAACGGCGATACAGCCTCGGCCGGCGGCCCCTGCGGTGGCGACCCGCCAGGTTATCAGATGGAGACTGTCAATGCCAGATAACATCGACCGCGACGCGTTGATCCGAAGCGCAGCCGACGAATGCATGACCCCCGACCAGCTCGACCAGTTCGTCGGAATCGGCGAGCAGGACCGCGGGGTCTACACGCGGTTCTACCGCTGTATTGCGAAGCGGATTCTACCCGCCGACCTCGAAGGACAGACAGCGGGTGCTGCCATTGGCGCCACTGATGGCATGGAACGCAGAGCGTTGCTACTTCATCTGGGCGACGTGATTGAGGCGATTGCCTGCGTCATGAAATGCGCCCACCGTTACAACACCATTGGCGAAGCCGTCCGGCAGGAAGAATCACTGATGACCTTTTCCATCTTGCAGGAGGTTGAGCCGGAGATGACGCCGCTGGAATTTGTGACGCGAGCTGCAGGCGCCTATTTTCTATGGCCCAAAGAATTGCTCGACGTGAGTCTGAACCGACGGTCGCTCGCCCATCTCGTTGAGCATGACCTCTTCGCCGACAACGAGCCGGGCTGGAAAGCCTACGTCAAACACCTGCGTGCGGACGTGCCGTGGTTTGGAAGGGGGGTCGGCGTTGAACATGAACCTGACCTTCCGTCACTCGGAGATCCGTCGCCGCCGGAACGTCCGTTCTGACGCGAGGCTCCGTTGCCGGCGGCGTTCATGGCATCGCCCATCAGGTCAGAACTTGGCTCGCCATAAACGCGCTGCCCACCACCGGGTGCGGGCCGATGGTGGCCGGTCCGATGGCGGGCCACAATCACGCGCCAGCGCCTGGGGCATTCGCGCTGCATCCGGTAATCCGGAAGCCGGATACTACGTCTCGTTAGCGCGTCCGCAATTGCAGAGGGACTTTCACCGTGCAGGTTGACACACCCGTCGGGAATTGTTGCGGAACCTTGCCTCCCGGCGCGGTGTGCCTTGTGTCTCCTGGCAAGCCCCTTGCTACCCGCTGTAGGCCGCCATGACAAGCCAGACGTCGCGTTCTCCATCGTTGACCTCCACGGCCAGCGCGTACGGGTCGTCCGGAGCGCAGCGCTGCGCCAGCACGTTCTGCGCAGCTTCGCCATTGTCCATCACGCATCCGGACAGGCGACGCACCTCCTGCTTTCCCTCGAACATTGTCTGGTCGCGATAGACAAGCCGTTCATGCTTCCACGTACTGAAGCAGTCCTGCACGTGCTGGAAATCGCCCCCGCAAATGTTCATCTGGTAACGAATGAGCGGTTCCATACCCACCTCCGTATGCGGAAAATCTCCTTTCTTGACTACCTCGTGCCGGCTGTCGCACCTGCGCACGCCGCCCCTCTACTGACTCGCACCCGAAGCGGGTGCCATGTTCGCCGGACCGCCCGCAGCAGCCCCAGACAACCCCATTGCCCCGCTGCTGCCGGTGTCGCCGCTGCTGTTGTCGGCCCGTTTGCAGCCTGCGGCGCCCAGCGTCGCCAGCGCGATCAGGGCGCCCGCCAAAAAAGTCTTCGCGTTCGTCTTCATCGGTCGCTCTCCCAAATTTCCAGCCTTGATGCATTTCCATTCGCATCCTCTGTACCAGGACATGCCTGCGCAAACGCGCCGTCATCGATGACAAGCGGCTGTTTCGTCCAGAAGGTCTGGCTCAAAGGAAACCGAGCGGCAAGGAAACCATGACCCGCAGGGTTCATTGTGCGAAGGGCACGGCAGCCCGCCTGCCGGCGACGCCGCCGTCGCGCTCATTGACCCATGCAATGGCCGATTGGCCCGCGGACTCGATGGCCTCGTTTTCGTTGTCAAAGCAGGCAAGACTGCGCTCAATGTGCATTTCAGTGTCGACGTCATCGTCAGCGAGGCACGCACCACTCGCGCGTGCGCGAAGAATTTTCCAAACGAATAATCTGGCGTCGCGCTGTGATCCGAAGCGGGCACAGACTCGCGGCGGCGATTCAACTGTCGTGGGGGCACCCGCCGCTCCGAACGCTCAGGGACATGCTGATCGGCGTGACGAATTTCTTTCGTGACCGCGAGGCGTTCGAGGCGCTCAAGCGGTAGGTCATGCCCCGCATCTGCGACGCGAAGGACAGACGACAAAATACAACAGCCATGCGAAACCATAAGCGCGGAGGGCCGCTGGCATGCGCCGAGGTGATGATTGGCGATCCTGTGGGACGTTGGAAGCACGGCTGCATGATGCCTGCCGACCGTCTTGCGGGCCTGGTCCTGGAACGGCTAATGCTGCTCCGCAAAGGCGACACACCGGCGCGACTGCCGCCGGGTCAGCGATACCGGAGGCTTGATGTCATCGGACCCGCCAATCCCTGATCAGCGCGTTATCCCCGACGCCCCCAATCCCGGCGTACCGGACGACGTCCCCGACACCGGCATGCCCGAACCGGAACCGGATCAGACGCCCGACAGCGAGGAGGGCGAACTCCCCGTCGTCGCATGCATCACCTGTCGCGTCCATGTATAACTTGCATCGCCTTGTAAAGATTAATCACGCGATTGCCTGCCTTCGCTGCACCGACCGCCAGAGGGAGTAGCGCCTTGACCACAGCAATGATGCTATTGACACGTGCCGATTCGCGAATCCCGGTGACGAGCAGGATCTGATGAGCGGGACGATGAAATATGGTCGGCAGAATCGCGCCGGTGTGCCTCCACGCTGTCCCCGGATCGAAGGCGAATGGGGTTCGCGCGAACTGGTCCGGAATGGTCGTGCCAAAACTGCGCACGAGACTGACGAGGTAGCCCGACCAGGCGATCGCGATGATCGTGGCACCGATGCAGTATTCGAGAATCAGGTCCCAGCTGATGCAGACGATCGCGAAGGCGAACAGCGCGCCGATGCGTTGGCCCACGAGGTCGATGATCGCCGTCGTGATCGACGGGGGTGCGAAAGCGCGGATGGGCATCGGGGTGCTGACGCTGCGACGCACGCAGCCGGACCTCGAACGCGCATTCAGAACGCCCGCAGTCTACGCCGTTGCGCCGCTGGGCGCGCTCGCGACGGTGGGGCGGCTGATGTTCGGGTTGCCAGGCGACACCTGGCTGCGCCTCGTCAGCTGGATGGCAAACGGCATCGTCATCTATTTTTCATACAGCATTCGCTGTAGCACCCTACGCGGCGAATCAGCGCGGATGTCCCGGGCATTTTCGCGCACCGAGCAGGTATCGGTCTGGACAGGCGCACCGTACCGCCCTCTCCAGTGCCGGTTGCGAATTGAATCCGGAGTTCGACCATGACCCTGAATGTCGCACAGAAGCTGATCCAGTCTCACCTGGTCCACGGTGGCATGAAACCGGGCGAGGAGATTGGCATTTCGATTGATCAGACGCTGACCCAGGATGCCACCGGTACGGTGGTGATGCTGGAGCTGGAGGCCATGGGACTCGATCGGGCAAGGACCGAGGTGAGCGTGCAGTACGTCGACCACAATCTGTTTCAGGAAGACTACAGAAATCCCGACGATCACCTCTTCCTGCGCAGTGCCGCCCAGCGTTTCGGCCTGTGGTATTCGCGACCCGGCAATGGTGTGAGCCATCCGTGTCATCAGGAAAACTTCGGCAAGCCGGGCAAGACGCTGCTCGGCTCCGACAGTCACACACCCGCCGGTGGCGCCATCGGTATGCTGGCGATTGGCGCGGGTGGTCTCGAGGTGGCCCTGGCCATCGCCGGCGAACCGTTCTTCACGCGCATGCCGCAGATCTGGGGTGTAAGGCTCACAGGCCATCTGCCCGACTGGGTCAGCGTCAAGGACGTGATTCTCGAGATGCTGCGTCGCCACGGTGTGGACGGCGGTGTCGGCCGGATCATCGAATACTACGGTCCGGGGCTGGATACGCTCAGTGCAATGGACCGGCATGTGCTCGCCAACATGGGTGCTGAACTGGGTGCAACCACCACGGTGTTTCCCTCCGGCGAAGAGGTTCGGCGTTTCCTGCGCGCATGGAATCGTGAAGCGGACTGGGCTGAAGTGCTCGCCGATCCGGGCGCGACCTACGATATTCACGATGAAATCGATCTTGCCGGCCTGGAGCCGCTGATCGCGATGCCGTCGAGCCCGGACAACGTGTGCCCGGTGCGGGAAGTCGCGGGCGAGCCGATCTATCAGGCGTACATTGGTTCATCGGCCAATCCCGGCTACCGCGACTTCGCCGTCGCAGCGACGATGGTTCGCAACCGGCCTGCCCACGAGCGTGTGTCGTTCGATGTCAATCCCACCTCCCGCGCACAACTCGAAACGCTGGTGCGTGACGGGCACGTTGCGAGCCTGCTCCATGCCGGCGCACGATTGCATCAGGCCGGCTGCAACAGCTGTATCGGCATGGGTCAGGCGCCCGCCACAAACGGCTTGTCGCTGCGCACCGTGCCGCGCAATTTTCCCGGACGCTCCGGCACGCGCGAGGACCGGGTGTGTCTCGTCAGTCCCGAGACGGCGACCGCTTCCGCGATCACCGGTGTCATCACCGATCCGCGTACGCTCGGCATGCCGTGGCCACGCATCGTGGACCCCGACGACCCGATCGTCCACCACGACATGTTTGTGCCGCCCTTGCCACCCGAAATGGCATCGGGCGTGGCCCTTGTAAAAGGGCCGAATATCGCCTCGTTACCCGCCCTTGAGCCGCTGCCGGACGTGATCGAGGCGCCGGTGCTGCTCAAGGTCGAGGACAACGTGTCGACTGATGAAATCATGCCGGCCGGCGCGCAGGTGCTGCCGTTTCGCAGCAACATTCCAGCGATTGCCGGATTTGCCTTTGAACGGATCGATCCGACCTACGCCGCCCGCGCCAGGCAGGTGGCCGGCCACATCGTTGTCGGTGGGTCCAATTACGGGCAAGGTTCGAGCCGTGAACATGCTGCGCTGGCGCCGCGCTTTCTCGAATTGCGCGCGGTCGTGGCGAAGAGCTTTGCCCGCATCCATGCGCAGAATCTGGTCAATTTCGGCGTGCTGCCCCTGGTCTTCAGCCGTCCCGAAGACTATGACGATATCCATACGGCGGATGTCCTGCGGCTCGATGATGTTCGGCGTGCGCTCGCCGAAGGTGACCACCTGACGATCGTGAACGTGACCCGGGACAGGACGCTTGAAGTGCATCACTTCATGTCGCCGCGACAGGTTGAATACGTGTTGCGCGGAGGACTGGTGAACTGGATGAAAGAACGACTGTCCCGCTGCGTCGGCTCCCAGCACGCTTGATTGCTTCGCCCAATCCGGGGTTCGGAATGTGTACATCAGCAACCGACGCGCGGATCCGGCTATCTCCGGACGATCCCGCCGTACAGGTGGTGTCGGCACGGTACGGCGGCCCTGACGCTGTACCTTACCGCCTCAAGGTGCGGGCGGCGTCGCATTGTCTGAGAATCGTCGCGGTCTGGCAGGTCCTTGGCGTGACCCGCCTGATCGCACTGCCATGGGTTCTGGATGCGTGCTTTTATCCAGAACTGGTGGTCTCCAAGAAAGGCGTGCGATGAGAACTGGCGGTTGCGCAGGATCGCCGGCCATCATGGTACATCATGGTGGCGAAAGCACTGATTTGGCAGTCCCCGGAGTCACGAAAAAAGGAGTCTTTCAATGCAAACCTCCCGTCGTCGTTTCATGATTTTCACGGCATCGCTCGCCTCGGGTGCGATGCTTCACAACGAGTCACATGCAGATGCCCCTGTACTCCCGGAAAGCGATCCCACCGCCCTGGGGCTCGGTTACAAAACGGACGCCGCTCGGGTAGACAAGGCGAAATTTCCGAAATACCAGGCGGGTCAGACGTGCGCCAACTGTCAGCTTTTCCAGGGCAAGCCAGGTGATGCCATGGGTCCCTGCACGATCTATGGCGGCAAGCTGGTCAACGCCAAGGGATGGTGTAGCGCATATGTGAAAAAAGCCTGAGTCAGTTGGTTCGTGACGCATTGCATGCGTATTCCACGGCGATTACGTGGCGTCCGTTCATTACGTTGCTTCGATTGTGCAGTTCGGTCTCATCGGATCTGGCCGATCACGTTCCTGGCCACTGCGTCCGGCTTGATAATCGACAGGGTACGTTCTATCGCCATAAGAACTGGAACTCCATAAAATATATGATCAATTGAAGACTTTAGCGCGGGCAACGCGGCATAGGAACGCGACGGACCCGAAGAAGGCTGACAAGGGTACGATCCGTGCCGACTTCGCCGACAGCATCGACGCGAACGCAGTCCATGGCTCGGACGCAGCGGAAACGGCACGCATCGAAATCGCGTTCTTCTTCCGGAAATCAATGTCTACTCGCGCCTATCCAGGTAGTCGCCTCGTAGGCCAGTAGGCAAATTTGGATTACCGTCAAATGTCTTGCAAACGGTAGATTGGTATCGTTTCATGTCGCCCCCGGGACACCGATCGGCCGATGCGCAGCGTAATAAATTTGGCCATATCAGTGGAGCTTCGCGGGGAGCACCATGTATTTTCGATGCCGACGCAGGCGGGGCCCACATATTGCTCAAACCCGCGCCAGTGCCGCTCTTTCTGACGACGGTGGCGGCGTTGTGCGCAAAGCGTCCATGACGAGGGTGAGCTATGTGTCGATCCAGCATCGTCGGGTAGGCCGTTTACGTTGCGCCTGGCGGTATCGGGCGCGCAGAAAACGCATGCGCCTTGCAGTGGTTGAACATGTTGTCCTCCCCTCGGGACGGTGCTTACGCATGGGCGAACAGAATGCCGGACTTCGCGGTCACAGAAGCCTGAATAATGGCGCCGTTCCGGCTCGCCGAAAACCGGACGGCGTCCGCGTGTTATCCCCGGCGCACGTAGTGGTCCGATACGACGTTGCGTCGATGGATCCACGCAATGGCCAGTTCCATCGCCTGATCCCGGGCTTCCTGCTCTCCGGCAAAATCGCCCTCGACGCCAAGCGTGCGGATCTCGCCCTCCCGATCCGTGACCATGGCGGCAGCAGTATAGCGTCCACCTTCTGTGATCGTAATGACCGGCCGGATCACGCATCCCCCGTACGGGGTAGCATCTTCCGTTTGCATGGTCGCCTCCCAGTAACAAAAAGAAACGCCGCGAGGTTAAATTGCAATCGATCATCAATTCGGCGCAAGAATCGCGCCGGAAGCTCCAACGGAAAAATGCATGAAAGTCAAAGACACCCCTGCGTACTGCAGCTCTCAAGGAATCTCGTGAACTTACCTGTTACCGGCCTCGTGACCTTCGACGCCGAGAGACACGATGTCCAGGATGTACTCCAGGGCCTCAGTCTCGGAAAGACCGCCGTTAAGAAGCGGTTCGATGCTCAGGTGTTTCGGCGGATGAAGGCCTCCCGGCCTTCCCGGTGGAGGTTGGACCATGATCGAGGCCTCGGCCTTAGCCGCGACTAGCATCACGACAATCTGATGACCGCGCACAATTTTTCTTCTGTTCGGGGCGTCCATGGCTGTCTCCTGAGCGGGTATTCGAGGATCGTAGCATGCCCTGGCGCCCATCGACCTACTGCCCGAGAACCCTCTTCGCTTCAGCCTCGGCGAGGGCTAGAGCTTCGGCTTCCGTGGGCATCGGCCGGCCGCAACCGCGGCCCGTGGTCTGGCCGACGATGGTTCCGTGGCGCTTTGTCTGGACGCGAATGTAGCCTTTAAACATGCCGCCAGGAGCGGGCATAACGCAAGCCTCGACGGTCTTATCTCCCTTCGATTCTTTGAACGCCATACGTCCTCCGTAGTTGAATGCTATCAGTCATTACAGGGCGGCTTTTCCTTGGTCAATCCCCTCTGCAGTCCAGCTTTGGACAGCGCCGTGCGGCGCGAGCCCACAAGGCAGCTGTCGTCTAGTCTGATAGGCTTGCCGGTGCATACGTCGAGCTCGGTGACCAATTGCCGCTCCCGTCGATTCATTTTGACGCTTGGCCTCTCCCCCCACGATGCCGCGATTCTAACGAAAAATCGCTGTGGTCCTTGCTTTCCCCGCGATCGGTGGAGCCGCGTCACCTGCTATAAAGATAACGGCTCGGTCAATGAAAGCTTGAAGTCGGCACGTCTAGGAATTTTCTCTAGCGTAGTTCGCCAACCACGCACTGCGCTCGATCACCCCCGGCCTGCCGTTCCTGCTGACATAGCCAGCGCGCCCTTTGTAACTCTTCAACAGCGCTGCGCGTCTGTCAACCCGATGCGCTTTGCGAGTTGCGCGCCCAGCGCTTCAGTGCCGGGCGATTGAGCATCGTCATTTCCGCTTCCCCTTCGGGTAGTTCTGCCGCGCACCGATGATGCGCACAATTTCAATCACGTTGGCTTGCTTCCTGATCCGGTAGACCAGCACATAGTTGGGCGTCAGGACCATTTCACGGGTGCCACGCACGCGGCCGGCCTTGTATAACTCCGGGTGGTCGGACAGCGCGTCCGTCTGTCGTTCTATCCGGTCGTCCAGTTCGAGCGCGGCGCTTGGGTTGTCGGCGGCGATGTAATCGAACAGGCTGATACGTTCTTCACGCGCGAGCGCGCGCCATTCCACAATCAAGATTTAGCCCCGGCCCGCGTGAGCTGCTTGCGCAGCGCGGCCTTCTTCCCTGCCATCTCCTTTTGCACCTGCGCATGCGGCACGTTCGGGCGCGGATCGTCGAGCGACTCCTGCACCTGTTCACGGAACCACTTGTCGTAGGCGGCGGCTTCGTGCGCTTGGCGCATGCGCTCGGACGCATCGACGCGATGCCGCTGCGGCCTGGCGGCCGCATCGTAGCCGGTCGCGTCCACCTGAAAGCGTGCGATGCCGATGCGCCGCAGGAACGCGACGAGGGTGTCGAGCTTTAGCCAGATGCGCACGTTGCCGCGTCGCACCGCGAGCACACGCTCGGTCCTGCCATACTGGATCACGACGCCCCACCCGCCCGCCTGCGCGATCACCTTCGCGCTGCGCACGCTGTTCGCCTCCACGAGCTTTTCGAGCGTCCCCTGGTCGATGGTGTCGAGCGAGCTTGTCACGGCGTCACCTCTTGGTTTCCAATCAATAATTATAGTGTACGCCAACTAATTACTGACTGGTAGCCAGATAGCAAGTGGCGAGCATATCGACTGGACATAACGCCCACCCTGATTTCTGCGATGTTGGCTCTGTTACCGACGCTGAGTCACCGGATATTTTCCGCCAGCGTTTTATGAAAGGCTTAAGCCCGCTGGCGTCGATCGTCAGGGCGATACTCGCGGACGCAGCTGCTCCCGCAACACCGCGAGCGGTGTCCTAAAATAAGGCGATCCCAGACGGATCCGAAGGAGTTTCTGTCGAGAACGCCGCGCTTCTTTTCAAGGTTGACGATAACGAACTCACCAAGGTCAACATCGACGGGCAACCGTTCCGCCGCGAGAATCACCTGGTGGTCATCTTTCGCCGAACGTCCCAGTATCGAAATCATCTTGCCCAGATTCTCGTCGTCCTGTCCCGATTGCTGCGGCGTGTCCACGATAAAGGGAAACTGGACTGCTTCGCCCCATTCCGCATTTGTGGCGAGTAACGCGAGATGAACAGCCAGCAGAGAACGCGGGCGTGAGCTGCCGCCGGTATGGGCTCGCGAACCCGACTTCTCCCCGCGAATCTGTTCCTCTGGCGGCACGTTCAAGAGGTTCGACAGGCTTCGCAATTGATCGGTGTAGTACCTCAGAACCAGTTTCTGGCGTTCCTTGTCTTCGAACTTTCGCACCGAAGCTTCTGCCGCGTGTTTGGCGCTTTCCAAACGCGCGACATCAGCGCCGAGAGCAGCGCTCACTCGCTGGAATGCCGTGTCCAGGGTCTTCTTACTCTGAGCGGCTAGCACATCCTCCAGCTTCAGCCGAACACGACGTTCACCCTGGAGCGAGGCAAGTTCCGCAGCCTGCTTCTCAATGGATCTCAGATTCGTCCGCAATGAAGTTTGGGGGTGCGGCGGAATTCTTGGACTGGGTTATGTTGTCAGCCCGAGACTCTCCCGGTATTCAATCGGACTGAGTGCGCCAAGCGAGATCTTGATCCGTTTCTCGTTGTACCAGCGAATGTACGAGTCAACGACCTCAATGAACTGGTCGGTGCTGATGGCCTGCCAGTCCCGAGAGTAAAACAGTTCCGTTTTCAGCCGTCCAAAGAAGCCTTCGCACGCCGCGTTATCGGGCGAGCAGCCCTTGCGCGACATTGAACGAATCAGATTGGCCTCCCGTATTCGGGTAAGCCAGCCTGGCCAGCGATAATGCGCACCGCGATCTGAATGGACGACAGGTCGGCTGTTGCTACTGCCTATTGCTTCGATGGCAGCATCTAGCATCGTATTCACAAGCTCGGCGTCTGGTCGCGTACCGATCGACCAACTGATCACAAGCCCATCGAAGCAGTCAATGATCGGCGACAGATAGACTTTGCCGGCAGGAATCTGGAACTCCGTGATGTCCGTGAGCCACTTTTCATTCGGTGCTGCGGCCTGGAAATCCCGGTTGATAAGGTTATCCGGAGCAGGACCGATTTCTCCAGCGTAGGAGCCGTATCGACGTCGCCTCGTCGTGGCCGCGCTTAGCTGTTCCTGCTTCATCAAGGGCCGAACGACTTTCTCCGAGACGAAGACTTTCTGCCTGCCAAGTGCCGCACGCACCCGGCGATATCCGTAGCAGCGGTGGTTCAGTTCAAATATATCTGCAATGGCAAGGCGTACACCAGCATACTTGTCGGCAGTCTGTATCCGCGCCCGGTGATAGAAGTAGGAGCTACGGGCGAGCCCCAATTCAGCAAGAAGCTCCGGCAGCGTGTAAGTCTGTTTCAGGGCATCAACCAGCTCCGTCTTCTCCCGATTCGTCAGGAGTTGCGGGTCGACGCCCAGGCCTTTTTTTAATATTTCATTGGCCTTCTTCAGGATGTCGTGTTCGATCTGGAGCTTCCGGATGTCTCGTCGGAGTGATTCGACCTGCTGCTCCAGCGTCGCCTGCTCGGAGGTCTGCGGCGGATCGTTGCGGCGTGTCATGGTTGAAACAGCCTCCTGACCGAGTAACCGATTTCTCCAGTTGTACAACGTCGGGCGGCTCACGCCAATCTTTTTGGCAACTTCCTCAGCGCTTTCCCGTCGAGTGCACAGATCGATGACCGCGGTCTGCCTGAGCTCTGGTGCGTACCGAATACCCGAAGTCTTCCCGAGAGCGCGTTTCCTTCGTTCAGGCTGCAGCTCGTCGAGCCAGGCGACGAGCGTCCCGCGTCCCGGATATCCCAAGGCCTTTGTCGTTGCTGCCAGACACTGGCCGTGGCTCATGTAGTGGTCCGTGGCCGCCTTTTTTTGTTCTACCGAGTAGCGCGGCCTCAAGCAAATACGTTCCCTCGGCAAATCCAGGAATCGCTCGTACGCGTGATACCAACGTTCGAGAGATTTCGTTGTGGGATAGCCTAATTGACGAACGGTCGCGGTAAGGCGCTTTCCAAGCCTCAAGTAGAGCTTCACTGCTCGGATGCGGTCTTCGTACGAATACATGGACTAGCTCCTGATAGTCCAAGAATTCCGCCGCACCCCCAAATCGGACATTACTAAATAGCTCCCACAGATACGGTATAGCCAGCGGTTTTTATGTCAAGAGCCTGCTTTCGGCTCAAATCCGGGCGGGACCATATCAGTACTTCAGCGTGTGTTGATCTGCGTCGATGTGGCCAGCCAACAGTGACCACGTCGATTACTCGTCCGCGCTTTATCTGGCAGTTGACGAAGATTACAAACCTCTGCCGATAATATAATGTCGCAATAGCATCGCTATAGGAGCGAAATACATCCCTGCTTTTAATTTTCCGACGAGCGATAGATCATCGGCGCTTTTGGTAATATTCAATTTAGCGCCTTTTACGCGCTCGAAGCATTCAACTGAGATATCGATTAGAGGTCGTTTAGGCTTCTGGCGTGCGACACATAGTCAACCTGGCGTCTAAACCATTCAGATACTGTCGTGATATCTTCTTGAATGTCACTCTTGGCTTTCACTATTGATGACATAAGTTCCACCATGTATGCTTCGGCTGCACCGGCGTCTTCGCGCGGCGTCTATCTTCAAGGCCGAGTCTGCAGTCAATCAGGTGCTCAATCAGCACATGTGCAAGCGTCAACAGATGCGCTGGTCTCCCATCGGGGCTCATCTGCTTGCCCAGGTCCGACGTGCTGTCATCAACGGTCACCTTGTTCAAAGACTTGCGAGATATGAGCCACCAAGGCAACCATTGTCGCGCGAAGCTGCCGAGTTCCTGGAGAAGCTCGGGTTGGCATCGCAGCAGTTACAACCCCAAGGTTTTTAACGCTCCCACACAGCGAACACCGCCTCGTTCGAAGAGCGGTTCACCCGTCGGCTTACCTCAAGAATATCGATTATCCACGCGCTTCAGGAATGGACGCACCTCGACAGTCCGCCAGATTCCCGCCCGATTGAAAGGATCGTCCCGATTGAACCGCACGACCGTATCGACGTCTTCGCTCTCGTAAAGAAAGAAGCTGCCGATCATCGTTTCGCCATCCAATGCGAGCAACGGCCCGGATATGAGTGTCCTGACCGGCGACGTCGCGAGATAGGTCTTGTGGGCGTCGTAATGTTCACGCCGCTTCTCGACCATGCCTTCGTGATCGAGACAGTAGACGGTAATGTGCATAGCTCCTGATTCTCCTTGTGGATTGCATGTGTCATCGACACGTTTCAAAAGGCTTGGTGCGACTTCGCTTCGATCAGGCGAAGCACCGAAAAGAAATCCTCCTCCGCACCCGATGAGCCGGCATGCTCCGCGTATCTGGCCTGCACGATGCGCGCCGTCTCCAGGTCGATACCGTTCGCGTTCGCAGCGTTCACGACCAGCGTCATGTCCTTCAGCATCTGACGCGTGGAAAAGGCGGGCTCGAAGTCGCGCCGCTTCAACGACTCCAGCTTGTATTCGATCAATGGCGATGAAACGACGCTCTGCCCGATCACATCGAGCATCGCGTTCCACTCCAGCCCGCCGCTGCTTCCGAGCGTGAGCGCTTCCGCCAGCGTGACCGCGGCGGAGCCGACCATATGGTTGATAGCCAGCTTGAGATAGCGCGCCTGCTCTTCACTTCCGACGAAGAAGCGCTTCGACGCGATCACATCGAGCAGGCGCTCGATCCGTTCGTAGGCGCCTCGCGGACCCGACGCGAACACGGTGAGCTTGCCTTGCCCGGCAAGCGCCGTGCTACCCGATACGGGCGCGGCGATGTAATCGACGCCGCGCGCGGAAGCTGTCGAGCGAACCCGCGTGGAGATCCCGGGAGAGACCGTGCTCATGTCGACGTAGAGCATGCCCTTTCGTGCGGCGGCGATCAGCCCGTCATCGCCCAGGGTAATGTGCGCGAACGCCGCGTCATCGGGTATGACGGAGAAGACCACGTCACAACGCTCGGCCATCTCCCGCACGCTCGCTGCGGCATGCGCGCCCTGCTTCTCCAGCGAAGCGACGGCGTCGCGGTTCAGGTCGAACACATGCAACCCGGTTCCGGCCTTCAGTAGATTGAGCGTCATCGGCACACCCATTTTTCCGAGGCCGATCCAGCCCACCTTGTGCCCGTGTAGCCCGTTTTCGATCGTCATGCATTTCTCCTTCATTCAGCCAGGTTGTTCAGAGAGAGGCGGCTCGCGCATCGGCGTCACGCACACGGCGGAGCGCCTTCGAACGCGTTCCAGATCAGAGCCCGAATAGCGCTCGTCTCGATCGGCCGCGGATTCCAGTACGGAGATGCGCAGGTGATCTCCGCAGCGCGATCCACGTCTTGCGCCCGCATGCCGATTTCCTTCAGACTCATCGGCGCGCCGGTTTGTCTTGCCAGCTCGTACACGCCGAGCGCCGCGTCGCTCGCATCGACGGCGCGTGCGATGCGCTTCATCGCTTCGGGCGCGGCGACGCGGTTGTAGGCGAGCGCGTGCGGGAGCACGATCGTGTGGGTCTGCGCGTGCGGAAGGTCGAAGCTGCCGCCAAGGGTGTGACAGAGCTTGTGATGGAGGGACATGCCCACGCTTCCCAGAACCGAACCACACAGCCAGGCGCCATAGAGCGCGAGCGAGCGGAATTCGATGTCATCCGGCGTGGAAACGAGCTTCGGAATGGCGCGGGCCAGGGAGGCGATGCCCTCCTCCGCCATCAGACTCGTCACCGGATTCGCATCCTGCGCGTAGAGCCCTTCGGCCGCGTGTGCAATCGCGTTGATGCCGCTCGTGACCGACAGACCGACCGGCAGCGTCGTCGTGAGAAGCGGATCGTAGATCACGCATTTCGGCAGGACGCGCAGATCGGTGCCAGTCCGTTTCAGGCCCGCCTCCGTTATGCCGAAGATGGGCGTCATCTCGCTGCCCGCGTAGGTCGTCGGAACGGCGAGGATGGGCATCGTCGATTCGAGCGCGATCGCCTTGCCCAGACCCATGGCGGATCCGCCGCCTACCACGATCACGCAATCGGCCTTCGACGCAGTCGCAACCGAACGGGCCTCCCTCACGAGTTCGAGCGGGACATGCATCATCGCGCGATCGAACAGGCCGGCTGCGCGTGCGCCGAGCCGACCGGCGATGTCCGCACCCGTCGCGCGCTGCTCCGCGCTGCAGATCACCAGCGCGCGTTCGGCGTTCAGGTTGATGAGCTCGCGTTCGAGATGCCGCAGACTGCCTGCACCGAACACGATGCGTCCCGGACGGGCCTGATAGGTGAAATCAAGAGTATTCATGCATGGGCCTCGGACACAAGTGAATCAGGCGAGAATCTGCGCTCGGTTCAGGATGAAGTCATAGTCGAGCGTGTACCACGGGACCTCGATCCTGCGTCCGTCCGGCGCAATGCCCGGGTCGTGCCGAATCCAATCCGCGACCAGCGTCGATCGGACGCCGAAGACCACGTCGGAGTCCAGATATCTGTCTCCTTCACGGAAGACCTGCGTGATCAACGTTTCAAAGCCGGGCGCCTCGATCCTGAAGTGCAGATGCGCCGGCCGCCATGGGTGCCGCCCCGTCGCGGCCAGCATCCGACCCACGGGACCATCGTGAGGGATGGGATAGGCTTCGGCGAGAATCGTCCTGAAGTTGAAGAAGCCTTCGGCGTCGGTTCGCAACCGGCCGCGGGCACGATGAGACGATGCGTGGCTGTCGTCGAGGCGTTGAACGTCATAAAAACCATCCTCATCGGATTGCCACACATCGATCCAGGCGTTCCCCACGGCCTCGCCATCGGCACCCCTGACCTGTCCCTTCACATAGCAGGGCGCGCCGCGCGCGCCGTTCGAGATGTCGTCGCCGTTGTGATAGATCGGCGCTCCGTCGACGAAGAACGGCCCGAACACCGTCGACTCCGTACAACTCGCGGGCTTGCCGGTGCTCTGCGACATGACCAGCGTCGAGAGCCCGAGTGTGTCGGACAGAAGAATGAACTCCTGTCGCCTTTCGTCGGTGATGTCACCGACCTGAGTCAGAAAGGCGATGGCCTTGGACCACTCATCCTCCGTCAACCGGACGTCGCGCGCGAACGCGTGAAGATGTTGCACGAGCGAGGTCAGTATCGTCTGCAGTCTTGCATCCGCACATCGCGTCATCGACGACACGACCGCCTCGGTAATCGAATATTCGTTGATATCACGCACGTTCTGTCCCTCTGTATCCGCCCGCTGTTTCTGCCGGGCGAGCATGGCGTGTCTGGCGCCGCCCGCCCGTTTCCATTCCTGTTGCGTCCCGCGCTATCGCTTCTGCTTTCCCTGCGTGAGCCAGGTCGCGTACATCTTCTTGATCTGGTCGGAAGCGGGATCGAGGTTCATCAGCGCGCCGAACATCTCCGCGCCGTACATGAACGAAATCCAGCACGACAGTTCCACGATCTCCTCTTCGCTGAAATGCTCACGCATGTCGTCGAACACCGCATCGGAGACGCCGGTGGGACTGGCGGCAACGCTTTTGCCGAATCGCACGGCAGCGCTGATGCGCACGTCGTCGTAATGCGACTGCGGCTCACCCAGCGAAGCGCAGAACCTGCATCCGCTTTGCTGCGCGACCGCGCGGCGAACCTCTTCCTTCAGGTCGGCGTCGAGCTTGCCGCCGAACCGGAGGAACTCGTCCATCTCCATCCACTTTCGGGAGATATCTTTCCGGTGGTCCATGATGTTGTAGTACGGCGTTCCGGCGCGCGTCGCCTGTTCGAGTCGGGGCATCACATGTCTCCTTGATTGGTCGGGTGAATCGTTATTGCGCATTGGACTCAAAAGCACTGAGCATTTCCAGTGAGATCAACTGCACATCAGTTTCCAGATAGTCGAGGCGCCGCTCCCAGAAGCTGCTGAGATACGGCATGGCGAGGTGCTTCTCGAGGCTTTCACGACTCGTCCATACCTCGTAGAACACAAAGTGGTTCGGATCGTCCGCGTCGGCGTGCAGGTGATAGGCAATGCAGTCCGCTTCCCCACGAGTGGGCGTAACAAACGAATGCAGCACTTTCAGCAAGTCCTCCCGCATGGCGGGCCTGGCGTGCAAATGGGCAATCAGGGTCAACATGCCGTCTTCATCCTTTCGAATAGCCGCCATCGACGGCAATTACCTGTCCCGTCACGCCACTCGCGTCGTCCGACAGCAGGAACACGACCGCGGCGGCGATTTCGGTGGGCTGCATCAGGCGCTTCATCGGCGTGTCGTTGAGCCAGACAGCGACCATCGCGGGGTCCTTCAACTCGATTTCCTTAAGCAAGGCGGTCTGCGTATAGCCCGGCGCCACTGCATTCACACGTACGTTCGACGTCGCCCACTCGACGCCCAGCAGGCTGCTCATGTGTCCGACCGCCGCCTTGCTGATGCCATACGCGACATGTCGCTCGGGACGGACGACACCCAGGCCAGCGATCGAAGCGATGTTAACGATCGATCCGCCACCGTCACGCGTCATCTGCTTGCCGAATTGCTGCGACAGAAGAAACACTGCCTTGAGATTGATGTCCATCGTCCTTTGCCAGATTGCTTCGGTGCAACCGAGCGCATCATGGGGCAGCGCGATACCGGCGTTGTTCACCAGACCGCTCACGCGCCCGAAGCGCTGCTGCACCGTGCCCGCCAAATCTTCTGCGGCGTGAGCGTGGGTCAGATCGACCTGGCGGAAGTGCACCTTCGCGCGCGCCCGGCCCAGTTCCGCGGCGACCGCTTCGCCGGCCGGATCTACGTCGCAAAGCACCACCTCCGCCTTCTCTTCGACGAGGCGCTCGACCACCGCGCGACCGATTCCTTTTGCGCCTCCCGTTACGACAAAAAGACGTCCCTCAGGTCCCGTCATACGTTCTCCTGTTGGTAATTTGATTGGTACCGATCCAGCTAACTAGTACTCCTATAGTTATGCAGTACGCCTCTTTGCGCTGACTCGGCTCCTTCTCTACTTCACGTTCTCCAAACGCCTTGACTTCGCGCCTCGAATGATCGCTTCGAGCAAGGCAATGTTGTCGACCATTTCCTCGCCCGTGATGGGGTATGCGCCTCCACGCACCGCGCGGGCGAATGCTTCGAGGTTCGTGAGCACCGGTTCGGCGCGCGGCACCTCGCTGATCGTTATCGCTTCTCCCGCGCGACCTTGCGTGACGATCCAGCCGTCGGGCGCCTCGACGTGCGCGCGATCGCGGATATCGATCCATCCTTTCGTACCGAAGACCGCGAATCGCGACACGAACGGCGTCGCAAGACTTGCGCTGATGTAGGCGGTTCCGCCGTCACGGAACCGGCACAGCGCGCTCAGGGTGTCACCTGAAGGAAGGCCAGACGCGAGTTGTTCACATGTCACCAGCACCTCTTTCGCGGGACCCATGAGTTTTACCGCCAGATCCGTCAGATGGATGCCCGTTGCGGTCATCCCGGCAGCCGGCGCATGTTCCGGCTGCAAGCGCCAGTTGTCAGGATCGAGACCGAGGAACTTGTCGTGGCTGAAGTTGGCCTCGATCTGCAGCAACCGTCCAAGCGCGCCTGACGCACAGGCATCGATCATCGCGGATACGGGCGGCTCGAATCGCCTCTCATGTCCCATGCCCAGCACCAGTCCGGCTTCACGGCACAATGTCACCGCTCTGTGCGCGCCCTCACGCGTCAGCGCAAGCGGCTTCTCACAGAACACATGCTTCTTCGCCTTCACGGCCGCCTCGATCTGACTCTCATGCGCCGAATGAGGCGTCGCGAGGATCACCGCTTCGACCAAAGGATCGTTCAGCGCATCGGCCAGCGTCTCGCTCAGCGAGATGCCGTAGTCGGCGGCGAACGTTCTCGCGCCGTCGATTCGAGGCTCGACAGCACGCACGACCCTGAGCGCTTCGCTGCGCTCCTGCAGTAATGAGGTCATCTTCCGGCCCCACCAGCCCAGTCCCACCATCGCGACTTTCAATACCTGCGCCATTTCATCTCTCTCCCGACACATCTCAGACGAGCACCATGCCGCCGTCGCACATGATCACTTGCCCCGTGATGTAATCCGAGTCCGGACCTGCGAGGAACGATGCGATGCCGGCGAGATCCTTCGGATGCGCCGGACGGCCGAGGAGAATGTTCGATGAAAAGGATTCGATGAACTCGCCGCGTTCCTTGATCACGCCCTTGTCGATCATGTCCTTTTCCAGGCCCTCCCAGAGCGGAGTAACGACGACGCCGGGCGCGATCGCGTTAACCGTCACCTTATGGCGGGCCAGCTCGCGCGCCGCGGCCTGCGTCAGGGATATCACGGCCGCCTTGCTGGCGCAGTAAGGCGCGAATTCGGCGTACCCTTGGCGACCCGCGATCGAAGCCGTATTGATGATCTTGCCCCCCGTCTTCTGCGCGATCATCTGCTTCCCGACTTCCTGCATGCATACCATCACGCCCAGAGCGTTCACGCGATAAATCGACGTGAAGTTGTCTTCGTCGACCTCAAAAAAAGGCAGCGGCTTGTTGAATCCCGCGTTGTTGAACATGACGTCGATGCGGCCGAACTTCGCCACGACCGATTCGACTAGATGCCGCACGTCCTCGCGCTTTGAGACGTCGGCTTTCACCGCCATTGCAGGAACGCCCGCTTCCGACAAGGAACTCGCCAGCGCATTGGCCTGTTCATACCTGAGATCCGCGATAACCACGCTCGCCCCATCCGCCGCAACCCTGCGAACGATGCCTTCACCGAGGCCTTGCGCCCCGCCTGTTACTACTACGATGCGATCCTGCAACGCTTTCATTCAAGTCTCCTTTGACTCTCTTTTGAATCGAACTTCGATGGCCGCGGGCAACAACGGTCCTTCCGGCGAGCGAATCGACGCCGCCCGGGAAGCTGGTTGGATCAGGACCGGTGAGCAGATTGGAAACCAGTCTATGAGTCTGTCCTCATCCGGACAAGGGACTGGATATCCAAAGCGGATATGCGTTAAATCATGCGGTCGAGCAGCGCCTGTATGCGTCGGTTTGCGCGGGACAACGCCAGAGAAGGCGAGGTTAATCCGCTCAATGCGTCGTGGATGTCTTCTCCCAGCACGTCTTCGATGGCGTGATAGACCGGCAGCCAGGGGCGCATCGATGTATCGAGCAGACGGTTTTGCGCGAGTTCCTTCACGAAGCTCACGACCGGAGACGCCGCATCGAACTCCGAATCGCTGCCGACGCCCGACTCTGGCACCAGCGGCAAGCCGTTCTGCGCGAGACTGGTCCGCGCGCCCGATGAGGCCATCCAGTCGATCGCCTGCGCGGCCAGGACCATACGCTCCCGTGGCAGGTTGCTCGGGACCGCAAGAAGGAAGCCGCCGACCGGTACCGTCTGTCTCGCTCCATGACGGTTCGGACGAGCCAGATATCGAACTTTGCCCTTTACTGTCGACCGAAGATCGAACTCGAAGCGCGCGGCGCGCATCGACCAGACGTAAGCCATCGCGCAGCGTCCACTCATGAACTCGTCCATCGTACGGTCGCCGTTGAACGACAGAACGTCCGGAGCCGATACTTCGAGCAACTGCTGCATGAATTCGAGTGTCGAACGCGCCGAATCCGATTCGAGCAGCGCACTCCACCTGCACTGCTCTTCGACAATGTCGAATCCGCATTCATCCCTGTCCGCGGCGGAGGCCACTGCGCCACCGTGGTCATTGAGAAAGAACATGAACGCGCTGGCGATCGGACTTCCGCGTGCTCCATTCCAGGAAACGCCCGAGATGCCGCCGGCCTTCTGAAGCGCGCTTGCGCTCGCGAGCACCTCGGCCGGGGTCCTCGGCGCACGAAGACGATTTTGTTCGAAGAGATCTGCTCTTACTGCGAGCGCTTCGACTGTGATGTAAAGTGGCACGCCCGCCTGCTGGCCCGCCCATGACGAACAGTCCCAGATGGCCGGATGAAAGCGGCGCGCATCCGACGTTGGCCGATAGCGCGCAGCAGGCAGCACCAGCTCCTTGCTCACGAACTCGGGCACCCACGGCAAATTCAGCGCGACGACATCGAAGTCCGAAACCTCTCGCGCCGCGTTGGCCAGCACCGCCTCGTACAGTTCGGAAAGCTCGGCAAGCTCGAAGTCAGCATTCCTTCCGGCGCTTGAACGAATGTCCACCCACAGGTTACGCAGCGAGGAAAAGTAGTTATCTTGATGAAACAGAAAACGCAGCCCGGGCTGCGCGCGTCTGGATGACAGTCCGTCGAAAAGCGTTCGCGGCGGAAGCAGGCCCGCCATGTTTTCGCGCCGCTCGCCAAAAAAATACTCTTCGTCTCGTTGTGCGTCCGTGCGCATGCCGAGCGTCTGCGCAAAAAGCACCTTGATCCGTTGCACGAACTGACCGCAATGCTCCCAAAGCAGCGAACTCGGAAACAGCTCGTAGCGCCGCTCGCCGGGACCGATGACGTGCTTTTCGATCAAGCCATCTTCAATCATCCGTTGAATGCGTCGGCTCGCCGTTCCGTAAGGAAGACCGCTCTTGCGAATCAACTCCGTGATCGAAACCGAATGGTTCAGTATGCGTGCGCGCATGAGGTGCACGATGATCGCCCAGTCGGCATCTGGCTCCAGTCTTCGAACCGTGTCCTGAAGGGCACTTCGAGACCCATGGATGAAATCAAGAATGTTGAGTATTTCCCTGGCTTCCATAGCACTACTCCCGCCGCCATGAGTGTGTTGCGCGAGACGGAACTCGCTCTCACGGCGTCGGAATATTATGGACCGCTCGGTGTCTAATACGCAACCGGGTTTTCCTGTAGTAGCATCGATGCCCGCCGGGGCGCGCTACATGACGACGAGGGAGGTGTCGGGGACGCACGCGGGATACAGGTCAGTCCCTTCGCGCGACGCGCGTCGCTTCTGTTGCCTGCGGGCCATCCACGTGACCCGTCACGCGCCCCCCGCACGCTCACCCGCGCGCTTCGCGCCGGGTGCCTCGTCGGGTCAGCTCCTCAGCACAGCAGCGACCAGTTGACGAAGCTGGCGACGCGTCGCGCCCCTCTCGCCTGCACGGCCAGCCAATGAATGAACACCGACAGGAATGCGGCTGCGTCACGGCTCGTCATGCCTGCCAGCAGCGGCCCGGCATCCTTGACGGACTTGTAGCCGGCGCGCAAACAGCGCTCGATCTCATTGCGGCCGACAGTTCATGAGGATGTTCTAGGCCAGACGGTTCTAAACCCAGATCGAGCGCGATTCCGTCTGTGAGTGAAAAAGAATGTCGGCCTCGTTCGATGCAATCGAACGTCATCGCCAATGCGTTCGAACGACATTCGAAACCTTTTGGTCCATAATACATCTCATCGTCAACCGCGGTAACATCCAACACGGAGCAGACCATGTCGAAGGGATTCAAGGGAACGCGTATTGCAGTCGTCTACCACAGCGGCTATGGCCACACGCGGAAAGTCGCGGAAGCCGTCGTGCGCGGCGCGGACAGCGTCGATGGCGTCGAAAGCCTGCTGATCAGCGTTGAAGATATCGACAGCTACTGGAGCGTGCTCGAACAGGTGGACGGCATCGTTTTCGGTGCGCCGACCTATATGGGAAGCGCATCCGCCGAGTTCAAGAAGTTCATGGACGCGACGTCTCGCAACGTGTTCGCCAAGGGCAGCAAATGGGCCGACAAGGTCGCGGCCGGTTTTACCAACGCGGCATCGCGTTCCGGCGACAAACTGGCCACGCTTCAGCAGATGGCGATTTTTGCCGCACAACACCGGATGCACTGGGTCAATCTCGGTCTTCCGCCGGGACACAATCATTCGAAGTCGACGGAAGACACGTTAAACCGTCATGGTTTCTTTCTTGGCGCCGCCGCGCAATCGAATGCCGACGAAAGCGCCGAAGTGACGCCGCCCGAGGCCGATCTGCGCACCGCCCAATTCCTCGGGGCGCGTGTGGCGCAAGTGGCCGCACAACTGGCTGCGGGACGCGCCGTGCTGAACGCCGCGGAAGCCGCCGCCTGAACACCCCTCCTTCGATCAAACCCCTTCATTCAAACTCAGGAGCAATGTCATGTCTGAAACCATTTCGTTCATCGTTCGTCTGCCCGGCAAGCCTGAAGCACGCGACGAACTCTATTCGAGTCTCGTGAAGGTGCTCGACGCGATGTCGCATGAGCCGGATTTCGTGAACACTTATCTTCACCGTTCGACGGAAGATCCCGATACCCTGGTACTCTACGAAACGTGGGCATGCAGCGCCGAGTACTTTGTCGACTATCACCTGAAGAAAGACTATCGCGTCGACTACGAAGGCAAGCTCGCGAGCATGCTGAAGTCGGAGCGGCACATCGAGTGGCTCGAACCCATCAAAGGCTACGAGCGCAAAGCCAACTGATGCCTGACGGTTGGCGGCGGATTTTGCCCGCCGGTCTGCTCGAATAGCGGCGGCGGCCTTGAATCGAGGCACGCCACCGCATGCGTTAACCACGGTCTCTTGCAACCCTTGCTCATCATGAACAAACCGGTTTCCAGGCGACTTGCCGGACTCGCGCTCTGCGCCGTGATGCCTTTCGCCCACGCGCAGTCGTCACTGTCGATCACCGGCCATATGGACGGCGGTGTCGATTACATCAGCAATCAGAATGGCGCGAAGAGCGTGCTGTTCGACAGCGGCATACTGGCGCCGAATCTGCTTACCATCAAAGGGCGCGAGGATCTGGGCGGCGGGAACTCGGCACTGTTCGAACTGACCTCGCAATTCGATCTCGGGACGGGACAGACCATCCCGCAAGCCGGCGACATATTCAACCGCACGGCACTGGTGGGGATCGAAAACAGCCATTGGGGAACCGTCACGTTCGGGACGCAGTACGACTTCATGTTCTCCACGCTGACGTTGAACCGGTTCGACGGCGCATTCCTTTACGGCGGCCTGTACGGATTCCGGCAAGGCCCCTTCTCCGCGCTCGGTGTGCCGGAGAATCCCACGGGTGCGTTCGACTTCGACCGCATGGCGGGTGCGACGCGGGTGTCGAATGCAGTCCGGTACGAGACACCCAGACTGGCGGGTCTGCAGGCGGGCGCAATGTATGGATTTGGCGGCGCGCCCGGTTCGCTAGCCAAAGACTCGACCATGAGCTTCGGCGCCAGCTACGTGCGCGGCCCTTTCGCAATGGGCGCCGCCTACGTCGACGTGCGCTATCCCGAACTCGACGGTGGCTATGGGAGCATCAGGAACTACGGCGTCGGCGCGCATTATGAGTTTCGTCAACTGCTCGCCATGCTGCTGTACACGAACACGCGCAACACGCAATCGGGCGGCGCCGTCGATGTCTACAAGGTCGGCGGATACTGGCAGCCGGCCGGTCCGTGGACCTACGGTATCGACTATCAGTTCATGCGCGGCAATGCCGAACTGCAACACAACCACGCACACCAGATCACGACTGCGATCCAGTACAACTTCTCGAAGCGCACGACCGCCTACGCGGAAGCCATCTATCAGCGTGCCAGCGGCGACAACGACGCCCAGGCATGGATAAATGGCCTGCTGCAGGCCAATGGCGGCTCCTCGAGCCAGAATCAGGCGCTCGTCAGAGTAGGCCTCCAGACCCGCTTCTGAGCGTTCTCGCTTTGGGCAGATCAGGCGCAGCGGCGGTAAGCCGTTCAGCTCGCGAACCTCGAGCTGCGCCGGGTCATTGCCCGCACGCGCGCGCAGCCGGCAGCTTCATAACCGAGCTGGTATTGGATCTGTGCCTCCAGATCGCGGACCTGTCAACCAAGCTCCTTCAGAAGCTCCGTCAAACATTGAATCAGCAACCGCAACGATCCGGGTCAGGTCGTCAGCAGCATCTTCAACCAAATTTGGCACGCGACGGGCGATGTGGGTGATGCCCTGTGGAGCGACGAGCCCAAACTCACTGAACAGTCCGCGGATCTGGTTCGCCTGTGCCGTACGGGCTTTTACAAATCCCTCGATGGTCGGGCGCGGCTGATTTCTTCAGCGATGGACACGTGCTCTCGAAAGCACTACGAAGTACCCCCCTTCTGTCCTTTTCCACTTCACCGCAGCTGGCGTCCAGCTTCCTCCAAATACGCGGACACCGCTTTTCTACTGCAACAGGAAGTCGATGTTTCGTCACCCCGTCCGCGGTGAGAGTCGTGAGCGACCGTATGAATGTCCTCGCTCGAGGTATAAACTTGCCGAGGTCGGGTCCGTCGGGCGGGCGAACCAATAACCTTGAATTTCCTCGCAGCCGCTATCAATCAAGAACTGAAGTTGTTCGTGTGTCTCGACGCCTTCCGCTACGACGTGCATGCCAAGAGTTCGGCCCATGGCTAGCACAGCTTTGACGATGACCTCGTCCGCACGTGACTTGCCGATGCCTTGCACGAATGACATGTCGAGCTTCAACCGGTCCGCCATGAAACTGCGAACGTAACCGAGGCTGGAATAGCCGGAACCGAAATCATCGATGGCGATAGAAACTCGCTTGTCACGAAGCGCGCGAAGCGTCGCCAAGGAACGCGGCGTCATCAGCACACCTTCCGTGATTTCGAGTTCGATATTGCGAGGATTAACGCCGGTGCGCTCCAGGATAGCCGCAACTGCAGAAAGGAAGTCTGCACGCGCGAACTGGACGGGGGATACGTTAACGGAAACGACAATGTCGGGGTGCTGGCGCGCCCATATCTTCGTCTGCCGACAAGCCTGATCGAGCACCCACTCGCCGATCTGTACGATGAGGCCGTTCTCTTCCGCAATTGGCACAAACACCGTAGGACTAATTGGTCCTCGTGCGGCGTCATTCCATCGGAGGAGAGCTTCAAACCCATTCACCTTACCGATTGGCAACGACAGGCGTGGCTGGTAGACCAGGGAAAACGCGCCGGCCGTCAGCGCCTGACGCAGATCCTGCGCCAATGCTGCGCGCTCGCTTCTCTCAAACTCGATCGCTTCATCGAAGATCTGAATGCTGTTGGGTCCCAAAGACTTCGCTCGATACATTGCCGAATCCGCATACTTCAACAGGGTTTCCGGATCCCTTGCGTGATCGGGAAACATGGCAATGCCAACGCACGCCTGCGGTCCGATGACCTTGTCGTCGAAGACGACGTCATCATTTAACAAGCCTTGCATCTCTTTCGCAAAGGCGAGGAAGCAATCGATGTCCCATCGGCCGTGCACGATGGCGACGAACTCGTCTCCTGCAAACCTCGCGACAAATGCGCCGCGCGGTAGGTAGGTCGACAGTCGACGGGCAACCTCACGCAACACCACGTCACCAGCAGAATGGCCGAGCGTGTCGTTGATCTCCTTGAAGTTGTCAAGATCAAAGAAGATGAGCGCGATCCGCTCTCCATCGTCGCCGGCGCGGCCGAACATGTGTGCCATTCTGGATGTCAGCCCAAGCCTGTTGGGAAGCTGAGTAAGCGGATCCTCGTGCGCCTGCATTCTCAACTGATCCTGATATCGGATAGTTTCCGATACGTCATTGAAAACCGTTACGCAGTGCGTCGGCCGCCCCTGTTCATTGAGGACGGGTGCAACTGCCAGCCGGCTCCAGTAAGAAGTCCCGTCGCGCCGGTGGCTTTGCAGCAGGACAGCCCCCTCGCCGTCTGAACGCATCATCGACTGTATCGACCGGGCCTCGGCGGAGGACACATTGCATCCGAGCACCGACCAGTGCTCGGCCCCGATGACATCCGCTACCGCGAAGCCGGTAATCCGCTCAAATTCCGCGTTGGCATAGATGATGACGTTCTGGTCGGCCCGTTTGCATGAGATTAGTACCGCGTTCCTAGACGCCTCCAAGGCGCTGCTACGTACACGCAATTCTTCCTTAGCACGCTCGTGTCCGGTTACATCGCGTGCGGAAATAAAGCATGCCTTGCATCCCGCATAGTCCAGCAGATGGAAGGCAACATCAACGTAGATAATAGTGCCGTCATCACGCTTATGGCGACGCAAACCACCAGAGCCGCCACGCAGTCCAGACTCGATGTATCCCCGCAAATCTCGCCGGAAGATTTCGGCGTCTTCCGCGGGACGAAGCAGGTCCATCCGTGTACTGATAAGCTGTTCGAATGATGTGCCGTATTGACGTTGCGCAGCAGCGTTTGCCGTCAAAATCACGTAGGTATTGACGTCGAAAATGAGCATCGCGACAGGGTGATGTTCAAAATAGTCCTTGAACCGGCGTTCCGATTCATAAGCAACGATCCTGGCCCCCGATCTGGCGAGTGCTGCGCGATGGCTCATGAAGAGAGCGGTGAAAAGCAGGAGTGCCCCGGATGCGACCGAAACGGCCAGTGAAATCTTCTGCCTGACAAGCTGCGACTGCGCGGTGAACTGCATTTGCGCGATATCGTTCCGCTCCTGGCTTCGAAGCGATGTCAGCGCCGTCATGATGGAACTCAATGTTTCGTTCGCTCGTTGCAGCAGATACGGGTCGGGCGGTACACCATTGCCAGCCATAGCGATACTTCGGGCTGCGGCGTCTAACTCCGGCGGCCACATGGCACTGAGGCGTCTCAACTCTTTCAGTTTCCTCATCGCTTCTTGTGACGCGGCAAAATCGTCTTCCAGCCTGTCATAAACGCCTGCGACAGCAGCGGCGCGCGCTATCGGCCAAGCCCGCGAGTTGTAGCCTGCCGCTCCGACTCCTCGGAGAAAGTCAGTGTTCGCGGCCATGTGCAGTGCCAGTAGCGTCTCCAACTCAGACGTCACGGTGAGAGCTTTGCGCAGGCGATTGTCTGCCACTCCACGAGTCGAAGTTGCGTTAGAAATTACGCCAAGGGTCAGGCAGATTGACAGAATCGTCAGTGCGGCGACGACGCCAAATCTACGGCGCCGTCGACTCATCTTCGCCTCCGGTCCATGCGGGGTTTCTACGTTCATTGCAAGTGCTGAAATGGCCGCGCTCCCAAAGTCGGAGGCGCGCGGTCGGAAACCTCAAGATTGCGAGCACGCTTCGCATTGACAGCGATGGATCGATGCCCTACCTCGTCAGAAGTTCGAAGGACGATGTTGCCTATGGCATCGCGCGTCCGCAACACTATTACGGGTATTCGAAATGCTCGATTTATCCGTATTTTCCCCAAGGGCCGTAGCGGACGAAATGATGCTCACATGCACGAAGCATTTCTGGGGCGCGATCCAAGCCGGTCAGCACTGCTTCGGATCGACTGCTGGATAAATGGTCGTGCGCCCAGAGGGACCAACTAGTCCAGACCGGTATCGCGGCGCGCTTATGCGCTAGCGTTTTTATCCGCGGCGCAGTCCTACTTCGTCGACGGCCCAAGCGAGAATCATGCGGCTGTGATCAGTCATCAGATAGCCCCGCTCTGCCCGCGGGCGAAAGATGCTGTCGCCATAACGGATCTGCCTGCCCGTCAATAAACAGAACGAATCGGCGCGTGCGCGGCCCAGTCGCCACACCTGATCTGAGTAATGACCCATTCGGGCGTCGCTCCAGCATACGCTCACCGTTTCAGACGACAACCGTTCGATAACGGAAATGTGCGTCGGCCGAGGCTGCGGATCGACTGCACTGACGCTATCTTCTCGCAAGCGACGTTTCTTCAGGTAGAACCGTCTTTTCTTCCGGCGCTCTATGCCTGTCTTCGAATCCGGCGTGTGCGCAACGGATGTCAGGATATCGAGCAAGGCGCGTCGCCCAATTTCGTCTTCTACAAGAGCGTCCATCATATTCCTCTGCCAAGAAGGGTTTTCAGTATCCGTGGAGCGTCATAAATGGCGCCCTTGGATTGCAGCTCAAGCTGGTCATCTCGCATTGCCGAGGTCGGCTTGCCATCGACGCAGCATTCTTATCGCGCCCGTCGCCCATGCCCTGAATTGTCAGTTATTCCTAACATCCGTGACGCCGGAGACGCCTCGTGCAACGGTAGCCGCTCTATCCGCCGCGACGCTGGGCCAGCGTACCCGGAAGCATGACGACGCGAGGTCAGCGTGAAAGCGATGCCGATGCTGGTCGGTTGCTCCGCCGTGCCGAGCGGATGATGTACGTCCTGTCTCAAACGGCGGTCGTCTGCATTCGTGACCGCGAGGGTTTGCATGCTGTCGCCATGTGTCGCAGCCTTGCGCGATTCGGAGCGCCCGCAACCAACGCCCAGACGGTCGGCGACAGCTCAGCACCGAAATCATGCACGCCCCTGTCATTGCGATCTTTGAATTCACCCATCCGATCTAGCGAAAACTAGCGACACGCGGCTTCACGACGCAACTTCGCCGGGCATTTAAAATGCCGTAACGTCGCAGCGCTGTTCCCAACCGCGCTTCCGATGTGCTCACCACCCGTATTTCAGTTCGATACCCACATAGTCCGCATTGCTGCCGCCCGCATTGCGAATTGAATCGCCGACCTGGAAGTGCACCGCTTCGACGGAACCGATCAGGTTCGCCGCTATGGTCCAGTCGGCGCGCACTTGCACATACATGCCCGTCCACCGGCTGCCGTGTCCGGCCGTCCCGGGCACCACGGCACTGCCCTGCTGATACACGGCGTCCGCTGTCGTCTCGCGCCACTGGAACCCGAGCGCGCCGAGCAGCGCGAGCTTGCTTGTCGGCTTCAACGTGATCGACGGCTTGACGTGGATGAGATTTGCATAGCCCGTGTAGCCCGCAAGCGTGAAGTAGTACCCGTTCGGAAACAGCGGATTGAACGTCTCGACACGCCCATCTCCGGGATGCCGGTCGCCCGAAGCCGCATCGACCTGCACGCCCACGCGTGGGGTCCACGGCAAGTCCAGCGTGTAGCCTGCCAGCGAGCCCACCGCCCACGCGCTGATCGTCTTGGTGCCGACGTGCCCCGACTGGTACATCGACTCCACATCCCAGTCGGCGCGGCCCACCTTGCCTGAGTAGCGAAGGTCGAAGACGTCGCGATGCTCGTCGCCCGTCGCATCCAGGAAGTGCGCATTCGAACGGTTATACCTTGAGTAATAACCTGAGAGGTCGCCGGGTCCGACGCCCTGCCGCTCGAAGCGCACGCCGCTGAACGTCAGGTGCCGGTTGGAGAAATCATCGAACGTCGTCACGTCGCGGTACTGCACAGGCTGCGTCAGGTAGCCGATGAAGCGCCATTTCTGATACTCGTAATCCGCCCAGATCGCGTCGTACGCCTGTCGCACGTTCGGACCGTCGCGAACGGAGATGAACCGTTGCAGGTCGAACGCCATCTCCTGGCGGCCGATGCGGAATTTCACGGTGCCGGGCCCCAGTGGACTGACCCACGCGACGAACGCCTGTTCGAGGTCGAGCGGATTCTTGTCGACGGGAGTCACCGTATCCTTGCCGAACGGTCTCGCATCTTCGAGTTGTGCAAAGAACTGGAGGTACGGGCCAATACGCGCATCGGCACTGACCTGTGCGCGCTGTATCACGTAGGTATCGGAATGCCCCGTGCCGATGCCGAAGAGCGGCGCATCGTTGACCTCCAGGCGCTCGCGCAGATTCGCTCCCAGCGACAGATACGAATGCGGATCGCCACCCAGCGGAATGTATTTGAGGCTATCGAGCGGTTGCCGGGGCACGCACCTGTCCGCGAGCACCGACCAGTCCTCCTGCCAGCGATTGAACAGCACCGCGGGCCGCTTCGCGGTGCACTCGGCGGTTGCCGTGCCGGCGGATGCCGTATCTTCCGTCGCTCGCGCACTGCCGCCCGCCACCAGGCCGGCGATGAAAAGGGCAAGATCCGCCGCAGCATACGCGCCTGCGAACGGCGTGGAACACACACGCGTCATATTGCCTCCGTCTCAGAGAGTCGTGAAACAAGTGCAATACTTCCTCCGCGACACTCGTCCGTATCTGTCCGAAGCCTTCAATTCGACGAAACAGGCAAACTGCGGCGATCACCCAGTCCGACTGCCCGCCTCCACTATTTCCTTGCGTCTGTCGCGGTTGTGGAACCGGTTGGCGAAGCCGTTGTGGGAGCCGCCATCTCCCTCTGACCACCGCGGGCATTGAGCGCGAGCCACACGAGCACGACGAACGGCAGCAGCAGTGCCCAGAACCCAACATGCCGATACGCGAGCGCACCCGCGATCGCGCCCGCAGCGAACGCGACGATGGTGGGCAGCATCTTGCCCAGACGCGTTAGCGCGACCGCCTGTGCATCGGATGGCGCACGCGGCGAAAGCACGTCGATCGCATCGAGCACGGCCTGCGTGACGTTACCCGTCATTACGGTGTTCGGCACGCCGGGGCGCGCGACGAGCCGACCGTGCGCGTTCTGTACACCCATCGCCGCCGCGCCGACCATCCCGCAGACGATGACGGGTGTGCTGCCTGAATGAACGACGGGCGATACGCCGACACCCGCAAGGCAAAAGGCCAGCATCAGCGTCGCCTGAACCGCATAAAGAAGACACTCGGCACGGTTGGGCGCCGCCGGTCCCAGGCGCTTCACGAGCAGGCTGCTGATGACCACGCCCGCAACGAATGCCGGGAACGCCATCAGCTTCATGAACGCGCCCTGCCCGAAGCCTGCCGCCTCCGCGCCGATGAGCACGAAGTTCCCCGTGACGTGCGCAGTGAACAGGCCGAACAGCGCGACGAAGCTGAGCGTATCGACATAGCCCGCGATGGCGGCGAGCACGCTGTCTTCAGATTTCATCGATCATCTCCACTCCCAGGGATGACATCGGAGCAAATGGCATCGGCGCGCGCGCGCCTGGGAGCGCACGCGCGCATCACCCATCGCAGGCCGCGTGCTCGCATTCCTCATTGCGCCGCTGCATGGATCTCGGCGATGTAGCCACCGGGGAACTGCACGACGGCCGCTTCACGCTTGTCCGATGTGAACGGCGGCACCAGCACCGTGACACCTGCCGCCTTCGCCTTCTGTAGCGTGTCGCCGAGATTCGCCACTTCATAACCCGTCATCTCGTGGCCGTACGGATACGGCAAGTGGCCGTCCGTCGCCAGCACCGTCATTCGGCCGAAGCCCGACTCGATCCGCACGCGACGATACGTGTCGTTTGGCCGGCCAATCTCGACGCCCGGTGCCTTGCGATCGTCCGAGACCACCTTGCCGTGCGAAAAGCCCAAGAAATTCCGGATCAACGCATCGGCGCGCTCCGGCGATACGTAGACGCGGTTCTCCGGCACCGTCTGCAGCGGATCGTAGTTCGGCGCCTGCGTGTGCCAGTAGAGCTGCATATTGACGCCGCCAGGCCACGAGACGATCGCATCGCGCCCGATCGGGTCCGGGAACGTCGCCACCATGACGTCCGCGCCGTGTGCTTTCGCCGACTTCACGGCAGCGTCCATGTCCGTCACGAGATAGCCCGTGCGCTCGTTGCCGAACGGATACGGAACAGGCGTCTTGAAGCCGAACACGGAGATCGTGCCGACGGGTGTGAAGACGAGTTGCGACATCGTCTGGCTCGGCGTGGGTGTCACCTGAAACACGCCTTGCTGTGACTTGTGACCGCCGAAGGTCGCGACGAAGCTGCTGGTGAACTTGTCGAAGTCATCCGGCGCGACGTAGACGTGCGTCGTGTCGTATTGCGGCCCGACGGAAAGCCGCGGAGCCGCCGCCGGTTTGGCGGATGCAGCGGACGATGCAGCAAGACCGACGACAGCAAGCGTCGTCACAATCAAAGAACAGAGGTTACGCATGATGTTGAAGGTCCTTTAAGGTCTTTATTGAACACCGCAATGGCCGGAAGCGCGTTTGACGCCCGCGAGGCATGTCGCCATGACAAGCGCAGCGATAAGTCCAAGGTGTTCGAAGAAGGCGTTCAACGCAAAGAAGTGCGCGTCGCCCGTCAGGTTCCAGAAGTCGTTCGCGACGAACATCGCCACGGCCGTCAATGCGCCCAGCGCGCCCGCGCCCAGCCACACGAAGCGGTTCGCGAGAACGCACGCCGAGCCTCCCAGTTCGACGACGATTGCGAGCGCCGCCCACAGCCATCCTGGATGCAACCCGAAATGTGCCTCTTCGAGCACCGCGTCATGAAAATTCGCGAGCTTGGCCAGACCGCCGATCACATAGGCGGACACGAGCGCCGAGCGCATCAGCATCAGCAGCCAGGGCTGCGCGAGAATCGAGGCAATCCAGCGTGGATTCCCTTGTGCGCCCGTGCTCATGTCAGACCACCCCGCACGCGCAGCCGAGCGCGCCCCAGAACGAGCGCGGTTCGGATGCGGGCGCGTTGTCCGAACATCGAGCCTTCGAACGTCTGGGTGACGGTCGCCGGCGGATGCGAGCGAACGTCGGCGCTGCCGCCGCCGGCAGGCGATACGGCAACCCCCATGCTGTCGAGGAAGGTGACGAAACGCTCGACTCGCGCCAGCAGCACTCGCCGCACGACAATATTGCCGATATCGCTCTCGCGTGGTGTGAAAATTCTCTAGGTGGGAACGTAGTCATGGTCGAAGCCCGGCTTGCTGGAAATCGTTTGATACCGATGGCGCGCGCGCGTCGCCCATGCGAGCGCGCCATCATGCCGATATCAGAATGTCCAACCTTCAAACGGCCCAGCACGAGCAGCCCAGCGCGCCCCAGAAGCTCTTGAGGTCGGACGCCGGCACGCTCTTCGACCAGGCTCGTGCATGCGCGTGACCATGCACGCCACAAGCGCTCGCACAACCGCAGGCCAGCGCGTTCTGGCTGCGCTGCAATGGCCCGCCTTGCGCCGCGCCCCATCCTGCATAGCCACCGTATGCGCGCACGGGCGACCAGTCTGGCATCGCCGGCGGAATCGGCGCATCGTGATCCGCAAACGGACCGGCCGCATAAACGATCCTGCCGCCGACCACGGTCAGCACGGCAGTCGTATCGGCGATATCGGACTCGGGGCAACTCAGATAGTCGCGGTCCGGCACGATCAGGTCGGCCAGTTGCCCTTGCTGGATGCGGCCTTTTTTGCCTTCTTCATTCGAGAACCATGTGACGTTCTCGGTCCACATGCGCAGCGCCGTCTCACGGTCCAGACAATTGCGTTGCGGATAGATCCGCAGACCCGCGAGTGTCTTGCCCGTGACGAGCCACGACAGCGCGACCCACGGGTTGTACGACGCGACACGCGTTGCGTCGGTGCCCGCCGATGTCTTCACTCCTTTCTCGAGCATGCGCGCGATGGGTGGCGTCGCCTCGGCTGCCGCTGCACCATAACGCTCCACGAAGTACTCGCCCTGATACGCCATCCGATGCTGCACGGCAATGCCGCCGCCGAGCGCTGCGATCCGGTCGATCGAACGTTCGCTGATCGTCTCCGCGTGATCGAAGAACCAGTTCAGTCCGGCGAGCGGAATATCGCGGTTGACCTTTTCGAAGACATCGAGCGCGCGGCTGATGGTCTCGTCATAGGTCGCATGCATGCGCCACGGCCAGCGGTTTTCCGCGAGCACACGGACGACATCTTCGAGGTCGCCTTCCATCTCTGGGCCCATATCGGGGCGCGGCTGGCGAAAATCCTCGAAGTCCGCCGCCGAGAACACGAGCATTTCGCCCGCGCCGTTATGCCGGAAGTAATCGTTGCCCTGCTTGTATTTCGACGTGCGTGTCCAGTTGAGAAAGTCTTCCTTTTCGCCTTTGGGCTTCTGCGTGAAGAGGTTGTACGCAAGGCGAATTGTCAGTTGCCCTTCGTCCGACAGCTTCTGGATGACTTCATAGTCTTCTGGGTAGTTCTGAAAGCCGCCGCCTGCATCGATCGCGCCCGTCACGCCGAGCCGGTTCAGTTCGCGCATGAAGTGGCGCGTCGAATTGATCTGATATTCGAGCGGCAGCTTCGGCCCTTTTGCGAGTGTCGCATACAGGATCCCGGCATTGGGCTTCGCGAGCAGCAGGCCTGTCGGATTGCCTGCCCGATCTCGCACGATTTCGCCTCCGGGCGGCTCCGGCGTGTCCTTCGTATAGCCGACCACACGCAACGCAGCCGCATTGAGCATTGCACGGTCGTACAGATGCAGGATGAAGACAGGCGTATCGGGCGCGACTGCATTGAGTTCTTCAATTGTCGGAAGGCGCTTCTCGGCGAACTGACGCTCGGTGAAGCCGCCGACCACGCGCACCCACTGCGGTGGCGGCGTAATGGACACCTGGCGCTTGAGCATCCCCATTGCGACAGCGAGCGACGGAACGCCGTCCCACCGCAGTTCCATATTGAAGTTGAGGCCGCCTCGAATAATGTGCAGATGATTGTCGATCAACCCAGGCAAGACACGGCGGCCCTGTAGGTCGATCATCTTCGTCGCATCGCCTGCAAGCGACAGGATTTCGGCGTCGCTGCCCACGGCGCTGAACACGCCTTCACTTATCGCGACTGCCGTCGCTTCGGGCTGGCTCTTGTCGAGCGTGGTAAAGCGCCCGTGATGCAGGATCAGATCGGGCGAACCGACGTGAGTGCTCATGAGCGTTTCTCCGATGAATTGGCAGCGGCGGTGCGCGACGTGCTGCCCGTCTGGCGTCCAGGCAGCGACCCGAACATGTGCTGCGTGCACTTCGACTCGTTCCATGCGGTGTGAAAGCCGCTGCCGGAGAGCATCTGTTTCGCGACAGGAATGATCTGTTCGCCGCCGAGAATGCCGAGCAGGCCGACGAGGGCGACAAGTGGCGGAGCTGGTGAACGTACGTTGATGACGCTGTAGATCACGCCAACCAGCACGCCAGCAAGCAAGGAGAAAAGATAGAGTTTCATCGCATCTTATTCCTGTAGTTCACGCGCCATGCGAACGAATCGCAAACGCGGGGTCATGTGAAACGGCGACAAGAGGTCGCCACTCTTTTTGGCGGGTGAATGGAACTGATTGCGCCCTCCTGCGTTGCCTCGCCGATACAAAAAATCACTTCGAAGTCCCACCGCAACCCGACGCGTAAATCTGACTCCGGCTCACCCTCGGGCAGACCACCGGGGAAGGTCGAAAGAGTGCCTCGCCAACTCCGCGTCAGTCACCCGAAAGAAATCCACGGACCAACGCCCTGGTAGCCCCTGGATTCTCTTCCATCACCCAGTGGCCGGAGTCCGGTATAACGCTCTCTCGCACGTCATCGGCGGCCGACCGCATCACGGCGGCCATTGTCGTGCCAAAGGACTTCTCGCCTCCGGCCGCCAGCACCGGCATCCGCAACCGCGCGCCACTCGCGAGCCACGCCCGGTTGTCGGCTGCATCCTGATCGAAGGCCGCGAATTGTGCGAAGCCAGCGCGCATTGCGCCAGGTAACGCGTAGAGTGCTGAGTAGTGCGCCCTTGCGCTCTCATCGAACCTGCCTGGGTCGGCCGAGAACTCATTCCAGAAGCGGTCCAGATAGATGCGCTCGCGACCTGCTACAAGCCGCTCCATGTCAGGCCCGCCGAAACGGAAGTGCCATAGCATTGGGCTCCTCAAAATATCGTCCCATGGGCCGATTCCCGGAATCGGCGCATCGATCAACATCAGCCGCCTGACCCGCTCCGGATACTGGGTGGCAAACTGGAAGGCGACCATGTTGCCGATATCGTGTGCAACGAGATCAATCTGTTCGACCCCGAGGGAGTCAAGTACGCCCGCCATATCCGCCGCCTGAGTCTTTTTGTCGTAGCCGACAGCAGGTTTCGCAGACAGACCTAGTCCACGCAAGTCGGGCACAATCACCCGATGGTCCGGTGCAAGATCGGCCGCCAGCGGCACCCACATGTCGCCCGTCTCCGCATAGCCGTGCAACAGCATCGCAGCGGGACCTTTTCCTCCTACGCGGACAGACAATGTCGTTCCGTTAGTCAGAATCTCTTGAGTCGTAAAATCGGACGGGAACAACTGCATTCCTGTCAGCGTGGCCATGGTTTTTTTCCTATGAAATAGCGGACGCAGAGCACTTTTGCTTCAAGTTGACGGACGGTGGATGTTCGGTCAGCAATGGCTTGCCAAACGGTGTTTTTCTGGGGGGATCCGAGGGCCATTAATGGCTCGGGTCCCTACTGCGTTTAGGGCTTTGCCCTCAATGGACGGGAGTGCGCCCGAATTCCCAACGACTGGTTAGTCGCTCGTCACCGAATGCGTCGCGGGCTGGAGAAACTCGAGCGTAACGCCGTCCGGGTCGCGGACATAGACGAGCTTCCAGCCGTCCCGCGCTCCGCCTTCGATTTGCTGTGCCGGTCCGACGGCCGTCCAGTTCGCTTCGTCGAGCCGTTTGACTACTGCGTCGAGATCATCGACATACATCGCGACATGAACGGAACCCACATCGCAGGATCGCGGTTTCAGGATCCTGCGATCGGCTGGGGAGTGATACTCCAGCAATTCGATCTGATGGCCGTACCCCTTCACCATCGCCAGATCGAGGGAGGCACCTGCCACACCGACGAGGTTTTCGACAAATGGACTGTTCTCGAACTGCCACGTATATAGATGCTCGAATCCGAGAACATTTGTCCAGAAATCGAGCGACTCCTGTAGCGATGAAACGGTTATTCCGGTATGGTCCACGCTCCTGATCGAGAACAGTCCCGGGTGGGCTGCAGCTGTTGCCGAGGCTGAGTTCATGCCGCCTCCCGTTGCGTGCGGCCCCAGAATGTTCTCAGTTCATCGCAGATAAATTCTGTCTTCTCCTCGAATACCCAGTGCCCGCATGCTTCGATCACGCCACCGCTCGCGTTGACCGAAATGGCATTCGCGCAGTTGAAGCAGTGCGAGCCGAACGAACGGACTCCGCCGTACGCCAGCATCGGAACCTGCAGCTTCTTTTTGACCAGTTCCGCTGTCTGCTCCGCCATTTGAGGGATGTAGCCGTAGTGATTCAGGCTTGCACGCAGATTGCCGGGCTGCCTCATCTGCTGCACGTATTGCGCTACTTCCTCTTCCGGAATAGCCTGAGGGTTATATGCAAAATCCCGGAAAAAATGGCGTAGGTATTCTCCTTCCCTGCCCTGGATCAGAAACTGAGTGATATCCATGTTCATATGCATGCTCAGATGCCAGTACGGCACCCGGGGGTCGACATACCCAGGGAAGTCCAGACCAAAAAATGGTGTCTCGATAGTAGCAAGCGAAATTGGGCGCTTTCCGGCCATATACGCAAGCGCCACCGACGGCGGGCCTCCGAGATCGTGGCTGAGGATATGAAACCGGTCGACACCTTCCAACTTCAGAAGGTCGAGCATGTCCTGGGCGATCGTCATCGGCTCGTAACCGGAGAACGGCTTGTCGCTGTCGGCGTATCCCCGAAGGTCCGGCACGATAAAACGGTACTCATTGTCCAGGGCGTTGACGATCGGAAGGAACTCCCTATGGTTCTGCGGCCAGCCGTGAAGGCACAGTACAGCAGGACGTTCGGCATTACCTGCCGTCACATAGTGCAGCATCAGGCCATTTGCTTTGGCACGCCTGCTTGTGATTTTTTCCATGGTCACTCGCTCCTTGATCAAATGGTGCCGGGGTCCCTCGCGAAGAGGTCCATCGGTGATAGCCGCGCCCGCTGTGATCAAACGGCGGGCGTCGACACGAGTAGCGTCGAATCAGTGCTTCGATTCAGCAGATATTTGCAAAAATCAGTGCCCTTCGCTCGCGCCAAACATCGTCTTCGCGTAGATCAGGCCGAGACCGTATGCGCCCCCGTGAGAAATCGATGTTGCGACCGTTTGGTCGTACGTGTCCGCGCGCGCCCAGTCGCGTTGCAGCTCCAGCAGATATTGCAGCGACGTCATGGGTCGCGCCCCTGCCTGGATCATCCGCTCCATGGCACGTTCGTGAGCTTCGATGGACACGTCGCCACAGGCGTCCGATATCACATAGACTTCGAACCCCTGATCGATTGCGGATAATGCCGGGCCGACAATGCACACAGACGTCCACAGTCCCGCCAGTGCAAGCCGTCCCTTTCCGATCGCATTGACGCGCTCCGCGATGCGAGGGTCTTCCCAGGTGTTCATTGTCGTCCGGTCGATCACCTGCTCGTCGGGGAAGACCGAGCTGATTTCGTCGAAAATCGGACCCGAAAAGGATTTTTCGGCGACGGTGGTCAGAATCGTCGAAACCTTGAACTCCTTCGCGGCTTTCGCGACGAGCGCGGCATTGTTGCGCAACGATACCGCGTCAATCGATTTCGTCGCGAACGCCATTTGCGACTGGTGATCGATCATGATCACCGTGTGGTTGCTGGGATCGAGCAGCAGTTTGCTGGGCTGAGCCTTGGCTGTTGGCATGATGGCCTCCTGTGGGGTGCCGGTTAAAATGGAATTTCCCTGATTTGCCGAAATCATGTCGGCCTTCCGTCAATCATCCCAAGCGGATCCTAGAATCAGGCCGCAGAAGTTCTTTCGTCGATAGTCCGGATCGCAACGGTCGAGCACGTCGGCATTTACTGTTCCGAAGGTTGTCGCCGGGCGGTGCTTCATTCCTTGCGCGAACACCTCGATAATCAGCTCCTTGAAACTTGCACCGCGTGGAAACGCCCGCAGTACTGAATCGCGCTCCGTGCGGTCGACCTCGTCGAAATGCAAGCCGAGGAGATCGGTTTCGACACCTGCTGTAACGAGCGCCGTGAGGGCCGGCATTGCGGCTTGAATACCGAATGTTGTATGCAGCGCTATCGCGCGCCATGCCTCGGCAATATCGCTTCCGTGCGTGCCGTATTCGGAGAGAAACGAATGGACAGCGTCCGCGCCGTCCACTTCGAAACGTCGCTGCGAGTTTCGATATGATCTCGTCAATCCAATATCGTGAAACAGAGCGGTTACATACAGCAAGTCAGGATCGTACGAGAGTCGTCGACGCTGTCCAATAAGGGCGGCGAAGAGAAAAACGCGCACCGAGTGGCGATAAAGAATCTCAGGCTCGGCAGCGACCGCAAACATTGCCGCGGCCCGCGACATCTCGCTGTCCGGGATCCGGATACCTGCGACGCTTCCGCTCATCGGTGATCCCTCCAGGGCTTGGACCGCAGTAACTGTCCGGCTTTCATCTTCCCGCATTGGAAAGTCAAAACACTGAGCCGGGGAAAGCAAGAGCGAACGTGCGGTTTTCGTTCATGTTGGTTTCTTCCGTTAAAAAACGAGATAACCTTTTTCCCCAATGAGCGATGTCAAATCCACTTCTAGTTTCATCGATACCTTGTCGCCCATTTCCGTAGGTCGAAACTTACGCGCTCGCCCATCGACATCAACAATACTAGGCTCGCCTCTTAAAGGGCGTGAAAGCATCTGAAACGTTCTGAACGTGTGTGTTTCCGCGACAGTTACGGCGCCAGGAGCAATGAATCAGAATTGGCCCCTCGCCCTCCCGACAAGCGATGGATGTAGTGCACAGTCAAAAAAGATTGACAATTCGCGCTCGCGAATCTGATCGCTCGGAACTTAAGCGAAGCACGACATCAGTGGTCCGCAAGCGGCTATATGAAGGTCGCGCAGCGTGACTCAAGGCGGAAGCGGATGTCTAGGGTGCGCTTTGTGGCTCGGCAAAAAAAATGCCCAGGACGCTTTTCTTGCCAGACCGAAAACGCCTTCGCACGCCGAGGCGCCCGGTTCACGAGCCCTCTGGCAGCAATCCAATTTGTTCCGCTACGCTACCGTCCACATCTCACGTTGACAGTGCCTATGAAACAGCGCTCACCCATCACTTCGTCGTGGACAAACAACGACTATCCACACGCTTTAGGAATGAACGCAATTCGACAGTGCGCCATTTTCCTGTGAGGTCGATGACCGCAACGGTGAGATGCCTTCACGACATCTCACCGCACGCACCCATTGCTTCGAGTTAGTATGGACCGCTCAGTCTCCAATAGACTAATGGGTTTTTCTGTACTCGTCTGGTGTCCTGTCGCTTTCTGCCTTTTGCAAGCGGCTGCCCCGGCAGTCACCTCTGTTGCTCGACGGACCCGTCATTGCCTTCCTGGCGCCCGTGGACAACCTTCGGTGCATTGCCGGTGATCTTCGTCACACGCTCGGAACAGAACTCGGGGCCGTCACCGGTTCGCCTGAGATGGCGCGTTTGAGCGGGGATGCACCTGCTCACCGACCAACAATGCCGAGCAAGCCTATCAGCGCGACCGCCAGCGGCGCAGGCGAGCGCACACCAAGCATCGAATAAGTGATCCCTGCGAGGATGCCGGCTCCGAGCGATATCAGATACAGCTGGATTAGCGCGCTTACTTATTTGCAGTCGGATCGTCGGCCGGGTTCTCGTAAACCGTGTCCGTCGGACCCGTACCGGTAATCAGCACAATGACTTCCTCATCTTCGGTCATGGCGAAGTGCGGTCCACCCGTCGGTTCGGTGTACACAGAACCGGGTGGCAGCGTATGAAGCTTGATCCTATCGAACTTGGACCCGTAGCCCAGATGCCAGGTACCCTTGAGCACGGTGCCAATCCGGTCGCCTGCGTGATGATGCGCGGCTATCTGAGCGTGAGGGCCGACTCGCAAGAGTTGGCTATAAATCCCTGGCTTGGATGGGTCTCCCAGGATGTTGACGACTCGCACCTTGGGGTTTCCCGATCCGCCCGCACCGCCCGTCGGAGCTATAGCGGCCAGTTCTTTCGGTGTCTTGGCGTAGTCGGGCAGTTGCTGTTCCGATGGCGTTGATTGCGCCCATCCCGCAGAGCTGAGGATTGCCGCGACGAGCGAGATCACAAACTTTTTTCGAGTCACGATGTCGTCTCCTGTCTAAACATTTATCGAATTTTTCCAACTGACCGTGGACCCGTCAGCCCGACGCGGCGGATGTTGAAGAAACGCCAGAGTCACACCGTTGCGCACATATACGAGGGCGACGCCGTCACGTACGCCGGCGTGCACGGTCTGAGGTTCCGATATTTTCCGCGCCACTGCTCCCATCACTGGCAGGAACTCCCGATGGTTCTGAAGCCATACATTGTGAAGGACTACACCGTTTGCCACCGTGCGCTCGTGGATAAGCACGCTCATCGCGTCCTCCCACGAGAAAATATGTGCCAGGTTCATATTCTCGTGCAATTCTAGGACATTGCGCGCAAAGGCGTCACTCGCGTCTCTTACCGACTTCTTCACAAGCCAGATCGAACGTTTCCTTCGCCGGAGCGAATGCAACGCACATTTATACTGGAGGTAGTGGCGTCGCTCCAGCATACGCTCACATTTCCGATGGCAGCCGCTCGACATCCGAAATGCGCATCGGCCGAGGCTCCGCATCGACCCCAGCTGCGCCTTCTTCTCGCAAACGACAGACGAAACCGTTGCTCCTTCCGGCACGCTGTGTGCGTTGCGGAATCCGGTGCATGTGAAACGGGTGACAGAGTCCAGCACCGCGGTCGCCCAATGCCTTCTTCCGCGGGCGTGCCTATCATATTCCTCTGCTACGAAGCGTTTCGCTATCTGGCATTCATCAGGCGCCTATCGACCCTTGTTCTGGATCATCAGATTGTTTCTGACCTGCGTGACGCCCGGAACACCTTTTGCGGCGCTCGCCGCTCTGTCCACCGCGACGCGGTTGGGTACCGTTCCCGTCAGCGTGACAACACCGGCATCAGCGTGAACTCGGATACCGATGCTGGTCAGATGCTTCGTCGTGCCGAGGGCATGATGAACGTCCTTTTCCAGCCGGCGATCATCTGCTTTCGTGCTGTAGCGGTTTGCGTGCTGTCGGCAGGTGCCGCTGCGCTTGCGCCATTCAGCGCGCCCGCGGTCTGCGCCAAGATGCTCGCCGATAGCGTCAGCACGGCGACTGCCCAAGCCTCTGTCATTGCGATCTTTGCGTTCATCGTTATTCTCCATCCAGAGATAACTGGCGACACGTGACATCATGTCATGCCGCGCCGCTTCCGATGTGCTTACCATCCATTGTTCAGTTCGACGCCCACATAGTCCGCATTTCTGCCGCCCGCATTGCGAATTGAATCACCGACCTAGCACTACACTGTTTCGACAGAGCCGACCAGATTTGACGCCATGGTCCAATCGGCGCGCACTTGTACATACATGCCCGTCCACCGGCGGCCATGTCCGCGATGCCCAAAGCTGCGCTCGACCACCAACCGGCGGGGCAGCAAGGCGAAACCCCTTTTTTTCTCCCGCAGTTTGATAGCCTGCAGGTCAATGCCTTCAATGCGTGCGGCTTGCGCAGTGTCCTCGCCTGTGTATACCGATCCGCATACGCCACCTTAACGGTTTGCCCTGTGATTTTCCTGTACTTGACGCGCAAGCTCTGCCACATGCCCACGCCGCTGTTCATAGACAGGTGTGAGTGCAGGGCCTGCAACTGACCCGACGTGTCCACTGCGATCTGGATCTTGCTGACAGGTTTGCGCTTGCAGCCCCCATAACCCGCACGCGGGTTGATCGGCCTCAGGTCGCAGACGATGTTCTCGAAGCAAGCCCGCCTTAAACCAGCATTGGGTCTGCTGTACACAGGTCGTCCCCAAGGCGGGAAGTCATTAGGTAGCATTCGTCGGTATGCGCCGGCTGGCGCGATGCAGCGTCACGCATTGAACATGTTCGTGCAGTTCGTATTTGTGCTTTGGCCCGGCGACGGCAATCGCTGGCAAATAGGATGCCGTGAAAGCTCGATACTTCAGTCGGATAACGCTCTTTTCATGCCCCAGATGCCAGGCCTCAGCGAAAGGTCCTACCACGGCACCCGCTCAGTCGACGAGCGGCATGAGCCAAACCGAGCCACCTCGCAGAAGTCTTGGAACTATCCTCGACTTGACGCAGATCGGAGGGCTATCTATTCTGCATACGTGGATCGACCGTGTTAGCATGTCGGTTGTGGACTGATTGCTCCACTATTCGATCCAACCCTGCCCGCGCTCCAGGGTAGAGAGGTATGAGATGCTTTATGTTGGTCAGCTCCTGGTCTCTATCGACGATCGCGAGATCCGCTCGAACGGCAAATCGCTGCGTATCGGCAGCCGGGCATTTGACATACTGCAGGTGCTGATCGAGGCAAACGGCGCCACGGTGTCAAAAGCTGAAATCATGCGGCGTGTATGGCCGAACTCCGTGGTCGAGGAAAACAACCTCCATGTCCATGTCGCCGCGTTACGTAGGGTGTTGGCGGGCGACCGGGACCTGATCCGGACGGTGCCGGGACGCGGCTACCGTCTCATCAGCGGATGCGGTTCAGCAACGGCAAAGGGTGGCGCGGCCGACTTGACATTGCGGTCAAAGTCTTCGGCGCCCGCGCGCTTGGAAAAGATCTTTGGGCGCGAAGAGTCAATCGCTGAAGTCATCGGTGCACTAGGCGCGGCGAAAACGGTTACGCTCGTCGGCGCCGGCGGCATCGGCAAGACCTGTATTGCTTCCGACGTTGCGTCGCGCGTCGGAGCGCGCTTTCCGGATGGCGTCATCTTTGTGGCGCTCGACTCGGCTTCCGACCCGCGTTTCGCCATGAATGCACTCGCGAACTGCCTCGGCATGCCCGCATGTGCCGGACGCACTTCTGTCGCTGATATCGCGGCAGGCCTGACTGGACGGAGGATCCTGTTGGTCTTGGATAACTGCGAGCATGTGATCGAAGTAGCGGCAGAAATGGCGAGCGCCGCGAGCGCGGCGAGTCCGGCGCTTAGCGTGCTAGCGACAAGCCGAGAGGCACTACGAGTGCCTGGCGAACTGGTCTATTACGTCCAGCCGCTCGACGTACCAGATGAAGAGGGTAGCCGTGACGAAATACTCGGTGCAAGTGCCGTCCAGCTATTTACCGCTCGAGCCTGCGCAGCTGATCCTCGCTTCTCGCTTAACGAACGCAGCGTTCGGCTGATCGGTTCGGTATGCCGGCGACTGGACGGCATTCCGCTTGCTATCGAATTGGCCGCCGCACGCGCGGCCGTTTTGGGTCTGGAGGTGCTTACGGAGCACCTCGATGATCACTTCCGAATGCTGACTGGCGGTCTTCGAACAGCGCTTCCGCGCCACCAGACGCTGAAAGCAACTCTCGATTGGAGCAATCGCCTGCTCATGGAACCCGAGCGCAAACTTTTGCGTTGGCTCGGCGTATTCACTGATGGTTTCTCTTTCGACGCCGCGCATTACGTCGTCAGCGGAAGTGCACTATCGAGGGCTCAAGTGCTCGATGCACTGGGCAGCCTTGTGGCGAAATCGCTTGTGGTCCGGGTGTGTACCGGAGCATCACCCCGCTATCGGCTGCTCGCTATAACGCGCGCATACGCACTGCAGCAGCTCGAGGACTTCGGCGAACACAGGGTGGCAGCGCTCTCACACGCGCTTTATTTTCAGTGGTTCTTCAGTCACACACCGTCGTTGCCACCGTCCGCGCGATCGTTGAGATCAGTGCTCGTTGACTTTCAGCTGGAACTCGGCAATTTGCGCGCCGCGCTCGACTGGGCATTTTCGCCGGACGGCGATCGCGCCCTTGGTATTACCTTGTCGGCTGTTGCCCTGCCACACCTTTTCAATATGTCGCTAATCGATGAATGCTCCGAAAGAGCTCGCGTCGCCCTTGACGCAATACTTGAGCCGGAAATCGATGCGGTTTCATCGCAAACGCGCTTGCATATTCAGGCGATTTACGCGGCGGCGCGTGTATTTGCCGCTGGCCCGGGCGAAGCGGCGTATAACACATGGCGCCTTATACTTTCTCGGGCGTTGATGGAACAAGATCGCGAATTCCAGTTGTTTGCACTTTGGGGGCTTTGGATCGTTAGCCACTACAGGGGTGAAGCTCGGCTCGCTCTGTGGCATGCACAGCGCTTCCGCACGCTCGCGGAGGTTGTGGACTATCCAGACTTTCGCAATGTTGGGAGAGGTATGGTCGCGGTTGCACTACATGACATTGGCGAGCCGGACGCCGCGAGGAAGCAGTTCGAGGAGATGTTGCATGGGTATAAGTACCGCGCCGAACCTTGTCTCATTGCAGAATCGGGTTTCGATCATAGCGTCGCCGCACGCGCATCGCTCGCTCGGGTAATGTGGGCCCAAGGCGATTATGAAACTGCGCTGCAGCTCGCCCAGCGTGCTTTGAACGAAGCGCTAAACTGCAAACATGACATATTGATCTGTGAGGTGCTTGCGGAAGGGCTCGTCCCGATAGCGCTGTTGACGTGTTCCTTCGAAGTTGCTCAGAGAGGCATTGCATTGCTAGAAGACTGCGCGAGGCGCTCAGGCTTGGTAATTTGGCTCGCATGTTCGGAGGCATACAAGGAATACCTGGAGTCGGCGATGCACCCGGACGCCTTGCGATTGCCCGGGTTCCGTTGTGCTATCGACTCCCTGCGCCAGACCGGCTATCTGATGCCATTGACCATGCTCCTTGCGCAATATGCACGTTGTCTAAACGGCTATGGTCGGACGAGCGAGGCGACGGAGGTTCTCGCAGAAGCGCAGCGCCGGTGTGACGTGACAGGAGAACGTTGGTTCTACCCGCAACTGGTCAAACTTACGATTGAGTTTGAGAAAGTCCGTGACAACAGCTCTGTTGACTTGCGCGGAACTGATTCCATGAGCAGTCGCAAATTGTCTCGACTGAACCGCAGATCAAGTCGTCGTTATAATGCGTCCCTGCGCGCCAGCAAACGTCAGTTTCGCATTCGCTAACGACCTTTTCAGCATCCGTCGGCATATGATTCAGCAAGCGTTTTTGCAGGAAAGGTTCGTGGTGGTTTGAACCGGGTCGGCCGCGCAGCAGCATGTCCTGCAGTTGGTCGCAGCCGCCTTCCTACGGGCAGTAACGCAGGCGGCGCAAGCACCTCTCATGCCGCAACCCGTCTCGCGACATAGTGTCGCAACGCGGGCTTTTCTGCAAGACGGAGAGGATGTCGTCTGTCAGACCGCAAATTTGTCGAGCGCCTTACGCCCAGAATGACGGGCTGGCGCTCCTTCAGAGGACCGACGACGGTTCCGACACGTGCCCAATGGTTCGTCGTCGGGTATCCGTTTTGGCCGCTGTCTTTTTCGTCGTCGAAACTGTGGATCAGGTCGCGAGCGCTGTAACAGGTAGCTAGTAGCCCGCCCCCTCCGCGTGTTGCTTTGCGTCACGGAAATTATCGGGCCAGGTCGCAAGCACTGCGTCTATGATGTCACGCAGACGACGCGGCGTCGCGCCGCCTTTTGCCTCTACTGCGATGCCTTGGATCATAGTCCAGAGAAAAGCCGCCGCATCATGAGCGGTCATGCCTTCGGGAAGCGGTCCTGCATCCGTCACGGATTCCAGACGCTGTCGCAGACTCCGCTCCAAACCGTTACGGATTTCCAGGAGATTTGCTTTCAATGGGCCCGTACTTCCCACACAAGCAAGTGCCGATAATGCCATAAGGCAGCCAGAGGGTGCGTTACTGTCCGCATTCAGGTCGACGAGACCGAGCATAATGGCTCGTACAATCAGCCGTGGAGTCGGCTGAGCCAAAGCATCGGCATGAAAAGCAAGATTCTTCTGAATATAGCGATCGAGTACCGTGCGAAACATCTCTTCTTTGCCTCCGAACAGCCTGTTGAGCCTAGACCATGTCATCCCCGTTGCATCCTGAATGTCAGCGCGCGACGTCGAATCATAGCCCCTGCTCCATAAGAGAAGCATTACCTTTTCCAGTACCAGGTCTTCGTCGAAATCTTGTTCTGTTGCCATAGGCGTGCCCTCAGCGCAAACGTTTATGGACTAATCGGTCCCTAAAAAGGTTAGTCATCCCGGTTAGAGCTGACACTTTCTCGGCGCCGTAAAAGACGTACTCAAATTTCCACATGGCCTCGACCGAACGAGGCCAAAACATTCGTCGACTGCCCGAAATGCACTCGTTGGATGCGCGGGCATGAGAGGGACTATCAGCAGTCGTTTAGACACCTGTCCGTACGCTAAGCCAAGCTTCTCGCGCCGCTATCGACGACGGCTGCTCACGCATGCGGTTCCGCGTTAGCGGTCGACCCGCTCTAACGAATCTGCCGTCACCGTTTGTCGAGGCGCCCCCCTCCCGGACAGCGATCGTTCCCGCTCGAATTCATGGTTTTTACGCGTCAGGACGCCTATCAAGGCACGTTTACAATGTCACCCTTCCGACCTGCTGGTCACGAGTCCCCATCTTCGCGGCTTTGGCAAGGTTCGACCATGCGCCAAGCCGACCGATACATTGTGGACCATAAGGTTTCTAATGTCCAGAAATAGCGACAATGTATTCTCAGCCTGGCGGCACGTGGTCTTGGTCCTGGTAGCGCGCCGGCCTCCGCGAGACAAAGACGCCGTGCAATTCGAATCGCGAAAATCGCATTGCATTAGGAATGCGGATATGTTCTAGCTCATGGAGGTGTGGAGCGGGTACGTTTGGCACCGTTTGGTCTACAATGTAAGAAACTGAGGGAGCGACAAATGGCACGGCCCAGAGAGTTCGACGAAAACCATGTATTGCAAAAGGCGTTGTATCTCTTTTGGGACAAGGGCTACGAAGCTACGTCACTGTCTGATCTACTGGAAGCGACCGGACTCACCAAGTCGAGTCTCTACAAGGCATTTGAAAGCAAAGAAGGGCTTTTCCGCCGTGTCGTAGACGTTTACGAAAGGGAACATCTGGGTTTCCGAAATTTTGCGTTATCGAAACCGACGCCACGCCTGATCACGGAGACTCTGCTCAAGGGAACAGTTCGCCTGCACACCGGCGATAACACTCCACCCGGTTGCCTGATTACGTTGGCGGTGCTTGCCTGCAGCGCGGAAGCACGACCACTTAGCGAAGAACTTGCCGCAAGCCGCAGTCGTTTTGAGCGACGACTAAGAGACAGGTTCGAGTCGGTCAAGGATGTTGGCCCGTTACCGGAGGGCATGACGAGTAATGAGGCGGCCGCTTTGCTCTCGACATTAGTTCAGGGGCTAGCTGTCCAAGCAAAGGGAGGCGCAACCCGCCGTCAGCTATTCCAGGTCGTCACCGCCGTGCTGAAGAGCTGGCCTGCTGAGTCTGGTGGGCCTCGTCAGCTCGCCACGAGCGACCCGCAACCCCTGCAAAGCGGTTTCAGCGTCTAAGGCTGCTGTTGAGGTCGACTATTTCTGCTAGCAGGATGATTAATTGTGCTAGCGACCTCTTCGACGTCGCCGTTTGACCGCATCTCTGCGATACCTACCGACGTTTGAGATCAACTGCTGCATGTTGCCCGCGCGGCGCAACACTGAGGGCGGCGCCGTTTCCAGTTGTTCGCCATGCTCGCAGCAGTCCATGATGGCCGGGTTCAGCCACGCCTGTTTACGCCGACCGAAAATTGAGCCACTTGTAGGGATCGCGCCGACTGAAAATTGAGCCGGGTAATCAACCTATCCTGCTGGTTTTTCAGGCAGGGTGTTTGGGGATGATCCCGATGACGATGATTGGCAAGGTGCGGCGGATGTTCCATCGCCAGAACAAGTCAGTACGCGAGATAGCGCGACTCACAAGCCTGTCGCGCAACACAATTAGTAAATATCTGAACATGGAGGTTCAGGAGGAGCCGAAGTATCAGCGACGCTCCCAGCCGACCCGACTGACGCCGTTTCATGAGGCACTGGTGCAGGCGCTCAGTGTCGACGCGCGGCGGTCGAAGAAGGAGCGGCGCACCGCGTGGATGCTGTTCCAGGAGATCAAGGCGAGCGGCTACGATGGCTGCTATTCGCGGGTGACCGACTTCATCCGGACCTGGCGGCAAGGCGAAGGCAAAGCGGTGTCGAAGTCGGCGTTTGTGCCGTTGCGATTCGAACTGGGCGAAGCGTTCCAGTTTGACTGGTCCGAGGAAGGACTGGTTGTCGGCGGCATTTACCGCAAGCTGCAGGTGTCGCACATGAAGCTGTGCGCGTCGCGGGCGTTCTGGCTCGTGGCCTACCCGAGCCAGGGTCACGAGATGCTGTTCGACGCCCATACGCGCTCGTTTGCGGCCTTCGGCGGGGTGGCCCGTCGTGGCATCTACGACAACATGAAGACGGCAGTCGACAAGGTCCACAAAGGCAAGGGCCGTACCGTAAATTCACGCTTTGCGGTGATGTGCGCGCACTACCTGTTTGACGCGGACTTCTGCAACGTGGCCAGCGGCTGGGAGAAAGGCGTCGTCGAGAAGAATGTGCAGGACAGCCGCCGGCGTATCTGGATTGAAGCGCGCGAGCAGCGATTCGGCAGTTTCGCCGATCTGAATGCATGGCTGGCGAACCGGTGCCGATCGTTGTGGGATGACCTTGCCCGCGAAAAACGTATCCGTTACTGAGAGTGTGTAAAACTTCAGCAACGGAGGATTGAGCAATGGGTAACCCGAGAGCGCGGTACACGCTGGAATACAAGATTGAGGCCGTTCGCATGGTGCGAAACGGCCAGAGCCAGTCGGCAGTGGCAAAGATTCTGGGGATCAGCTCCAAGACGCTGAACGACTGGATCAAGGCCGATGACGCCGGCAAGCTCAATGGCGCGGGCAAACAGGTGTCGGCCGAACAAATGGAAATTGCGCGACTCAGGGCAGAGAACGCGAAGCTGCGCATGGAGCGCGATATCCTGGGAAAAGCGACGGCATACTTCGCGAAGGGGTCGGTGTGAAGTATGCCTGGATTGAGCGGCACAGCCGACATTGGCCGGTTTCCGTGGCCTGCGAGGCGCTGGGTGTCAGTCCCAGCGGTTATCACGCCCGCAAGGCCCGGGACGTCGA
>NZ_JAWRXV010000445.1:0-322 GCF_046534875.1 Paraburkholderia sp. SIMBA_054
GCCAAAGCTAACATCGACATCGACTGTTTACAAGCGATCATTCATTACTCCGCTCGCAAGATGTGGGTAATCCTGAGGTCCGAAGTGAGGCGTGTGTAGTGCTACGGCCTACACACAGTTTGCCACCTGGGCGGCCGTGGAATATCTGGCACGGCATGCTGGATCGCGGGTGCATGAAGCGGGTGAGGCGTACCGCAAGAGCGCTGGCAACGAACGCGGAACAAGCAGGTTGCCGTGTGAAGTGAGGGACCGGTTGGGGGCCCTCAGGCAAATACAAGAGTTGGCGGTGTTAGCCGCTTTCTTTTGCCTACTTTTCTTTGCG
>NZ_JAWRXV010000446.1:0-322 GCF_046534875.1 Paraburkholderia sp. SIMBA_054
CGCAGATTGTTGCCGTGCGCCTCGACGATGCGCAGATGCCGCTCGTCCGGGTCCTTGCGTTCGTCCGGATACTCGATGGTGCGCGCGCCGGACATGTACTGCCCCGTCATGGAGGCCGCGTTCGCCTGCACCTGCTTCGGCGTGCCCTCGGCGATCACCATGCCGCCATGCTCGCCCGCGCCCGGACCCATGTCGACCACGTAGTCGGCCATGCGGATCATGTCTTCGTCGTGCTCGACCACGATCACCGAGTTGCCCAGATCGCGCAGATGCTTGAGCGTGGAGATCAGCCGGTCGTTGTCGCGCTGATGCAGTCCGATGG
>NZ_JAWRXV010000447.1:0-321 GCF_046534875.1 Paraburkholderia sp. SIMBA_054
GACCAGGTCGGCGGCGCCTGGTCCCGCGCCGATCAGATAAACCTTACCCATGTGTGTCAGCCTGTTCGTCAGTGCGCTCGCTGCCAATCAATCACCGTTACGCCGAGAACGCGCGGATCATGCCGGCCGCGACTGTGTGATGCGTCGCTTCGTCGATCAGCACGAACGCGCCCGTGCCCTGATGCGAGTCGTACACGTCGCACACCAGCGGCTTTTGCAACGTGAGCGCCACGCGGCCGATGTCGTTCATCGCGAGTTCGCGGCGATCCGTCGACTGCGACAGCGTATGCACGTCGAGCACTTCCTTGATCGAGCCGATGC